>JAILFF010000331.1 GCA_024697705.1 Ruminococcus sp. | reverse complement strand
ACAATTCCGGACAGCGTGACGAGCATTGGCGAAAGTGCTTTTTATAGCTGCAAAAGTCTTACAAGCGTAACTATGCAGGACGGCGTGACGAACATTGGCGATAGATCCTTTAGCTTCTGTGAAAATCTTACGAGCATAACTATCCCAGAAAGCGTTACTTGCATAGGCAACGAGGCTTTTATGTATTGTAAGTCTATTACAAATATAACCATTCCGAAAAAAGTTACATTCATCGGAGTAGGGGCGTTTGAAAAGTGCAGTTCGCTTACAAGCGTAATTATCCCCGAAAGCCTGACGAGCATCGAAAGCCGGACCTTTGTGGGCTGCACCGCACTTACAAAGGCGGTGATCCCGCCCGGCGTTAAAACTATTGGCGACGGCGACGACGTTTTTGAAAACTGTCCGTACCTGACGATAAAATGCCGCAAGGATACGGCAGCACATCGCTATGCTGTTTACTATAAAAAGAATTATGTATTTGGATAATAAATAAAAATCGCGAAGGAGGAACCCGATATGATGAATTTAGTGCGCGGATACAGGGGCAGGCTTGCCGATATTCTCGATGACGCACAGCCCTTCCGCGTGGTGATGCATACGGAGGGCAAAGCCGTTTACGACAGCTGCTGCTTCGGCGTGGACGCTGCGGGAAAGCTCACCGACGACAGGTACATGGTGTTCTATAATCAGACCGCGTCACCCGGGAACGCCGTCTGCCTGAAAAAAAACGGGCGTGACTCCGAGTACATCATCGAGCTCGACGCTCTGCCCCCGCAGATCGAAAGGCTCGTTTTCACCGTGAGCATCGACGGCAGCGGCACGATGGGCGAGGTCGTGAGCCATATAGTCAGCCTTGAGCAGGAAGGCTCGCTCGGCGCGGGGATCACGCTTTCGGGCAAGGATTTCGAGCACGAAAGAGCTATCATCGACATCGAGATCTACCGCAAGAACGGCTGGCGCTTCTCGGCGGTCGCACGAGGCTTTGACGGCGGCTTGACGGAACTGCTCAAAAGCTACGGCGGCGATCCGATAGAAAACAACACGCCGCCGCCCGCTCCGAAAGCCCTGAGACCCGCGCCGTCTGCGGTTCCTTCAAAGGAGCAAAGACCTGCACAGCCCAAGGTGGTGCCGACATCAAAGAAAGCGCCAAAGCCCAAAGCGGTGCCGACACCAAACGCGATTCCAACTTCAAATACGGTGCCGACACAAAAAGCAGTGCCAACGCCAAACGCAATGCCGACGCCAAACGTAATGCCGACACCAAACGCGATGCCGACACAAAAAGCAGTTCCAACACCGAACGCAATGCCGAAGCCAAACGCAGTGCCGACGCCAAACGCGATTCCGAAACCAAGGGCAGTGCATACGCCGCCCCCACCGCCGGTTCCTCCGAAAAAGGTCGAACCGAATGTGTCCGTTCCGTCGTTTGAGCCGGTTAAGCTGAATCCTGTAAATCTGCCGCCCGTGCAGGCAGCACCGAATCCGCAGTACGGCGGGCAGACAAATCCTCCGCCGACACCGCAGGCAGCTCCGAATCCGCAGTACGGCGGGCAGACGAATCCTCCGCCGACACCGCAGGCGGCTCCGAATCCGCAGTACGGAGGGCAGACAAATCCTCCGCCGAGAACACAGACGCCGCCGCGCTTTTCGCCGAACAAGCCGCCTGCGCCGGAGTATTTCGGCAACGCGACTCCCGAACAGCTGCTTTTTGCGCAGAACGGTCGCGCCCCTTCGCCGAATCCCGCATCGCAGTTCGGCAGACAGGGAAATCCGCCGCCTCCACCGCCTTTGCAGCCGCAGTATGGAGGAACACAGAATCCGCCGCCTTTGCAGCCGCAATTCAGCGGGAGCGGAAATTCCAAGTCAAGCCCTCAGCCGCAATTCGGCGGAACGGGAAATCCGCCGCCCTTGCAGCCGCAGTTCGGCGGTCAGAGGACTGCCGCGCCTGCTTTTGCCGACGATACGCAGATCGCGGATAAGCTCATGAAAAAGATCAATCTTTCAAAAGATAAGGTCAACCTCGAAAAGCACGTCGTCAATCTGTCGAAGTGTGTGGTTGATCTTAGCAAGAAGAGCGGGGTCGATCTCGGCAACACGCGGGCGAAGGTCGTGGTGGCGCTGGATTTCAGCGGCTCGATGTCAAGGCTTTATTCAAACGGCACGGTGCAGGACACGATCAACCGCCTTGTACCGCTGGGGCTTACCTTTGACGACAACGGCTCGATAGATATGTTCCTTTTCCAGACCGATTACCGCAAGATGCCCGACCTTGATCTTTCAAATTACGATGATTATGTGCAGTCGGTCATTCGTATGTCGGGGTACACGATGGGCGGGACGAACTATTTCCCCGTATTGCAGGCGATAATCGAGGGCTCGTACAAATCGAAGGGCTGGTTCCGCGGCAAGCAGTGGGTACCGCCGATAGTTGACCGCGGCGACCCGACGTTCATCCTGTTCATAACGGACGGCGAGAATTCCGACCAATCGCTGACGAACAGCATCATAAGGAAGTCTTCGGAGATGAATGTATTTATCCAGTTCATAGGCATCGGGGACACGACGTTCCGCTACTTGGAGCAGCTTGACGACATGGAAGGCAGACAGCGCGACAATACGGGATTTTCCAAGATGGCTGACCTTGCGGCGGCTGACGATAACGAGCTTTATACGAATGTTTTGGAGCAGTTCTCGAAGTGGCTGCGCGGTTTGCAGTAAAAAAAGCAAAGTGAAGGCAAAACCAAAAGTCTTAGGAAGGGAGTGTGGGGGATAACCCTTCTTCAGAAGGGTTTCCCCCACAAAAAGCCTACAAAGTCTGCAAATCAAAAAAAGAAGCAGAAGTGTATAGTTCAAATAATAAAATCGGCAATTCAAAGAGAAGTGTACAAAAACGCAGAAGTGAATAGTTCTGCAAGACTGTACGGAAACAAGTAAATTGCCGATTTTATTGCGCGAAAGAGCGAAGCGATTTTCGTGCAACGAAAGCGCGGGGCTCTGAACATTCCCAACGGAGGTGAAACTCATTTGCGAAAATCGCTGCGCTCTTTCGCAAATATAAAATCGGCAATTCACTTGTTCTCGCTCAACTTTGCAGAGTTATAAACTGCTGCCTTTTTGTGGGATTTCTTTGAATTGCCGATTTTATTTTGAACCGTACACCTTGCTCTTTACCGATAAGTTTTCTGCCGTCGTAGGCTTTGTGGGGGAAACCCTTCTGAAGAAGGGTTATCCCCCACGCCCCCTTCCTAAGACTTTTGGTTTGCCCTCGCTTTGCGTTTTTTTTTAACTTCCTAAGACTTTTGGTTTGCCCTTGTTTGGCGCTTTTTTGTTTGCTTTTCTTTTCAGATGATTATTTACAATGTATCGGTTGATTTTTTTAGAGCAATATGGTATAATATCTTTTATGCCGCAATTGCGGTCTATTAGCTTTGAAAGGAGCATTTGTCAATAATGCTGAAATTACAGAATATTTCATTCACGGCACCCGACGGCGGTAAGGCGGCTGAGATAATCCGCGGCATCGACCTCGATATCCCGTCGGATAAATTTATTGTGATAACAGGTCCCAACGGCGGCGGTAAATCTACCCTCGCAAAACTCATAGCAGGTATCGAAAAGCCCTCGGGAGGTAAGCTTTTCTATGAAGGTGAGGATATCACCGAGCTCGGTATCACCGAACGCGCCCGCAAGGGTATAGGCTTCGCTTTTCAGCAGCCCGTGCGCTTTAAGGGTCTGACTGTCCTCGACCTGCTCAGGATCGCCGCGGGAAAAAAGCTCACTGTCTCCGAAGCCTGCGAATATCTCTCGGAGGTGGGGCTCTGCGCTAAGGACTATATCAACCGCGAGGTCAACGCTTCGCTCTCGGGCGGCGAACTTAAGCGTATCGAGATAGCGACCGTTCTCGCCCGCGATGTTAAGCTTGCCGTGTTCGACGAGCCCGAAGCGGGTATCGACCTGTGGAGCTTCAATAACCTTATCAGGATATTTGAGAAAATGCGCGTCACCGAGAAAAAGCGCACGGTCATCGTGATCTCGCATCAGGAGCGCATACTCAATATCGCCGACGAGATAATCGTGCTTTCCGACGGACAGGTCATCGACCAGGGACCGAGGGAGCGCGTTCTTCCCGAGATAATGGGCGCTAAGTTTACGGCGGATATCTGCCCGAAAATGGAATAAGGAGGTAGGCTCAAATGGCAAAGTTAGACCCTGTTCAGTTAAGGCTGCTGCGCGAGGTAGCCGATCTTCACGAAGTCCCCGAGGGGGCTTATAATATCCGCGCAAACGGCGAGGCGGCGGGCAGAAATTCCACCGCGAATATCGAAATAACCTCAAAGACCGACGTAAGCGGCATTGATATAAAGATCAAGGACGGCACGAAGAACGAGAGCGTTCATATCCCCGTGGTTATGAGCGAGAGCGGTCTTAAGGAAATGGTGTACAATGATTTCTATATCGGCAAGGACTGCGACGTGGTCATTGTTGCGGGCTGCGGCATCGACAACTGCGGCAGCCACGACAGCGAGCATGACGGAATACACCGCTTTTTCATCGGCAGCAATTCCAAGGTGAAGTACGTCGAAAAGCACTACGGCTCGGGCGACGGAACGGGCAAGCGTATCCTCGACCCGCAGACGGAGGTCTATATGGACGAGGGCAGCTATATGGAAATGGAAATGGTGCAGATAAAAGGCGTCGATTCCACCCGCCGCACCACCATTGCCGCGCTGAAAGACAACGCCAAGCTCGTCGTGCGCGAAAGGCTTATGACTCACGGCGAACAGACAGCCGAGAGCATTTATAAGGTAGATCTGAACGGCGAAGGCTCCAGCGCCGACGTGGTTTCGCGTTCGGTGGCGAGAGATCAAAGCTTTCAGAAGCTCGATCTCTGCGTGAACGGCAACGCGGCTTGCAGCGGTCACACCGAGTGTGATTCGATAATCATGGACAAGGGACGTATTTTGGCGGTTCCCTCGCTCGAAGCGAACAGCGTTGACGCGGCGCTCGTACACGAAGCGGCTATCGGCAAGATCGCGGGCGAACAGCTTATCAAGCTGATGACGCTGGGTCTCACCGAGGCGGAGGCGGAGGAGCAGATCATCAACGGGTTCCTTAAATAATGGAGATCGAATATATCCGCGAGCCGACCGATCTTCAATGCGGACAGGCAGTCCTTGCGATGGTGCTTAAGAAAACTCCCGCGGAGATATGCGAGTATCTCGGCAACGACCGCGAGACAAATCTGAAAGAGATGAAACGTGCGTTCCGCGAGCATGGCGTGAGTATCTCCGACGAGCGCGTGCAGGTAACGGACAAGCAAGAGCTTCCGCCGCTCTGCCTGCTGAGTCTCGAAACGCCGCGCTGCTGGCACTGGTCGCTCTACGCCGACGGGATTTTCTACGACCCCGAACACGGCGTGATGGACGACTTTCCGAAATCGGCTCGGAAATACTACTGGACATTAAAAAGTGAATAGTGAATAGTTAACAGTGAATAGTTAAGGAGCGCCTTCGGCGCGTATTATTCGGAGGCTTCGCCCCGCAAAAAAATATTCGCTAATCATAATCATTGCGGTTAAACATCGCCGAAGGCGATACCATAACTATTCACTGTTCACTCTGCACTATTAACTATTTCACGAAGGGAGAGGAGTCGGCGATGCTTGTCTGTCCTGTTTGTCGGACGCGGCTGAAAGAGAACAGGTTCGGATATGCCTGCAAGAAGGGGCATCGGTTCGATCTTGCGGCGCAGGGGTATGTCAATCTGCTCGGGGCGAAACATTCGGGCTCGGGCGACGATCCCGCTATGGTCAAGGCGCGGACGGAGTTTCTGGCGCTTGACGGCTACCGCCCGTTAGCCGAAAAAACCGCCGATATCATGCGCGGTCTGCTCGAAGGCGCGGAAAAGCCGCTCGTGCTCGACTGCGGCTGCGGCGAGGGGTATTATACCAATATCTATGCGGCGGCGCTTTCGGGTGCGGAGGTCTTCGGCATGGATATCTCCCGTGCGGCGGTGAAGCACGCGGCTTCGCGGGCGAAGGCTTTGGGGCTTGAAAACGTGCGCTACGCGGCGGCTTCCTCGTTCGAGCTGCCTTTCTCCGACCGCTCTGCGGATATCATCGTCAGCACCTTCGCGCCCGTTGCGGGGGAGGAGTTCGCCCGCGTGCTGAAAAAGGGCGGCAAGCTTGTGATAGTCTGTCCCGCGCCCGAGCATCTGATGGGGCTGCGGGCGGTGCTTTACGACGAGCCTTATCTCAATAAGCCAAACGACTACGGCTTGAAGGGCTTTGCGGAGGAGGGCAGCGAACGTCTCGAATATACCCTGACCCTCGGAACGAACCGCGACATAATGAATCTGTTCGCAATGACCCCGTATTATTACCGCACTCCCCGCGAGGGCAGGGAGCGTCTTGAGCGTCTTGACAGTCTTGAAACAGGCTGCGGCTTCGATATTTTCACCTTCAGAAAGAAATAATAGGGCTTTTTTGATAGATTTGTGAAAAATGACAGTCAAGGCGTGCTGCCTATGTGATATTTTTGTTTGGTGTAACTAATTTGAAAAGTCGATATTGACAAACGAATTGTAATGTGATATAATGATGATGGTCGATTATAACTAATAAAATCCGTTCCGCGCTGACCAAGTACGGAACAAGACTCAGGAGGAAAAGAAGATGCTTAATAAAAGAATTATTTCGGCAGCCGCGGCTGTTGTCGTAGCTCTTGGGGGTTTTGGCGCTCCTGTTTTCGGCGGCATAGCGCAGAACTTTGATATAGCTGCAAGTGCTATCAGCTATAACTATAAGGACTTCAAGGCTAACTGCATTGCTCGTGGTGCTACCAACAGAATGATCGAAGAACTTGATAAGTTCTTCCTGCCCAATCTGGATTACTTCACCGCTGCTGACTACGCTGCATTTATTGATGGAACTGATACTCTTTATAATCAGTTTATGCGTCAAGCTTGCGAGGCTGCTTACGGTAAGGATCCCGCACTGCTTTCCGATGAGGAGCGCAGAGCTGTTATCCGCAGCATGACCCAGAAGAATCAGATGAAGGCTTATGAATACATCAGAAGCGTAGGCGCTAAGCACGGTGTAGATGTTGGCTATACTTATGACGAGCAGAAAAGACTTGTTCCTGTTTGCACTATTACCAAGAGCGCGGTTCCCGAGAAGCGGTACATCAAGGTTGACGTAAGGGCTGCTGAGGGCGAGGCTGTTGACTATTCCGAGCTGACCGTATCTATTGTAGCTCCCAACGGCAAGACCTTTACTCAGGATGTAGATTCTGAGGGTAAGGTAGAGGTTACCGATCTGCTGAAGACTGGTTACACCGTTGATATCACTATGCCCGGTTATGCTGCAAGAAGCATTGCATATGATGGCACCAACGATCTGTCAAATGTTGCTATTGCTAAGTACGGCGATCTTAACGGCGATGGCCTTATTGACATCGAAGACCTCCTTCTTATGCAGAAGAAGGTTGCCGGCTGGCAGGTTGACGACGCTATCGTATATCCTGAGGTAGCAAACGTAACTGCCGATGTTGAGGGCAAGGTAGACCTTGAAGACCTTATTCTTGAGCAGAAGGCTGTTGCCGGCTGGAACGTAACTCTCGGTGTTCTGGTAGTTCCGATTAACGACTAATATTCTTCCGAAGGTTTGGGACTGAGCTTTACAAAAGGCTTCGTCTTGGATCGGCTGACGGATAAATTCTGAATTAAAAATGTAACAGGCGGTATGGGTCATGCTCATACCGCTTGTTTTATGCCTGTTTTCATTCGCGGGCGGAACTGCGTGCGATAAGCGAGGCGGCAAGCCCGAAGATCACGGCTGCCGTAATGCCTGCCGCGCCCGCCGTGATGCTTCCTGTGAGTACCCCCAGTGCGCCGTCCGAGCCGACGCTTTTACGCACGCCCTCCGCTATCAGATTGCCGAAGCCCGTCAGCGGCACGGCGGCACCCGCTCCCGCAAAGTCGATAAGCGGGCGGTAAATGCCGAGCGCCCCGAGTATCACGCCCGCGACCACGTACCCCGTGAGTATCCTTGCGGGAGTCAGCTTGGTGAAGTCGATAAGCAGCTGACCCGCCGCACAGATCGCTCCGCCGATAAGAAACGCTTTCAGAAAGATCATTCCGTTCCCTCCTTTCCGCGGTCGGCGCTGAGCCACACCGCGTGGGATATCGAGGGGATAGTTTCGCCCTGCTGCGACATCGTGGGCGACATCAGCGCTCCCGTCGCGGCGAAAAGCACGTTTTTCAGCCGTCCTGTTTTCAGCAGCGGCAGAATGTGTCCGCAGACGACTGCCGCGCAGCAGCCGCAGCCGCTTCCGCCCGCGTGAACGTCCTGCGTTTCAAAATCGTAGAGCATGGTGCCGCAGTCGCGGTGGTTCTCGCTTACATCAACGCCCTCACGAGCCGCCAGCTCGCAGAAAAGACGGCTGCCGACCTTGCCGAGATCGCCCGTCAGCACGATATCGAAGCTCGCAGGCGACATACCCGTGTCGCGGAAAAACGCCGAGACCGTAGACCAAGCCGCGGGAGCCATCGCAGCACCCATGTTCGCCGCGTCGGTAACGCCCAAGTCCTCGATCATGCCGACGGCAAAGCCTCGTATGAAGGGCGCTGCTCCCTTGGCGGACACCGCAGCGGCGCCGCCCGCCGTAGCCGTCCACTGAGAGGTGGGCGTGCGCTGTCCGCCGTAGTTGAGAGGGAAGCGGTACTGCTTTTCTGCCGAACAAAAGTGCGACGAGGTAACGGCGGCGGCACATTCGGCATAGCCCGCGTGGGTGAACGCTGCCGCCATGATAAGCCCCTCCGCCATAGTGGAGCAGGCACCGTACAGCCCGAGAAACGGGATGCCGAAATCGCGTATGCCGTAGGTGGTGCCCGTACACTGGTTGAGCAGATCTCCGCCGAACACGAGGTCGATGTCCTGCTCGGTCAGTCCCGTCTTTTCAAAGAGGTGGAGGAGAGCCTGCTTTTGGAGCTTGCTTTCGCCCTTTTCAAAGCTGTCGGCGGACATATAGGGGTCGTCGCTGATCTTGTCGAAGCAGCCGCCGAGAGGACCCGCGCCCTCAAGCTTGCCGCCGACCGCCGCCGAGCCGAGAACGGAGGGCGGCGAATCGAAGATGTAGGTTTGTCTGCGCATGAGAATCAACTCCTTTGGAGATAGTATTTACGTAAAAGAAAAAAATATGCAAAGAAGAAAGAGTAAAGTGAGGGCAAACCAAAAGTCTTAGGAAAGGGTTTCCCCACAAAAGCCCACGGCAGTCGGAATCTTACGGCTAAAGAGAAGCCGATAAGTCCAAAATAAAATCGGCAATTTCATAAGAAAGCCTACAAAAAGGAGAAGCATAAAATTCAGCAAAAGTGGGCGGAAACAAAGAAATTGCCGATTTTATATTTGCAAAAGAGCAGGTCTGAACGAAGTTCAGACAGGCGATATTTCACAAATGAGCTGCGCGAATGTTGCGGTTTCAGAGAGAAGCGGCGGGAGCAAGCCCCCGCCCTACAAGTTTTCATGGGCGGTAGGACAGTCGCACA
>JAILFF010000267.1 GCA_024697705.1 Ruminococcus sp. | reverse complement strand
CTTCTTCGTGTCTTCTTCGGGCAAACGACGAGGTTGCTCCTCACCTGATCTATCTGCCCGAAAGCGATTTTTCCACCGAACGTTTCCTGGAGGACGTCAAAGCGGAACGGGCAAAGCACAAGGCGGTTATCGTTGCGGTGTCCGAGGGCGTAGAGCTTGACATTTCGGGAGCGCGAAGCGGCGTTTCGGATAACTTCGGACATAAGTATCTTTCGGGCGTGGGCAAGGCTCTTGAACAGCTCGTCCGCGACGAGATCGGCTGCAAGGTGCGTTCGATCGAGCTGAATGTAATGCAGCGCTGCTCCAGCCATATCTGCTCAAAAACGGACATAGATGAGGCGGAAGCTATCGGCGCCGAAGCGGTAAAGGCAGCGATGCGCGGTGAAACAGGTGTGACGATGGCGTTCCGCCGCATTTCCGACAAGCCCTATGTCGTGACTATCGAAAGCGCCGATACCTCGCTTATGGCAAATAAGGAAAAATTCTTCCCACGCGAGTGGATAAACGCGGCGGGCAACAATGTCTCCGACGAAGCGATAAAATATTTCCTCCCGCTTATCTGCGGAGAGGTGGATATTAAAATGAAAAACGGAATGCCCGTTCATTTCAAGATGCATATATGATCTTTAGGGACAGAGCTGATAATTGAAAATTACAGACAGAACAAAGCAGGCAGATACGTCACGAAGAAGTATCTGCCTGTTATATTTTTCAGCGAATATTGGTATAACCCATCAGGAACTCGTCAACTTCCGCGGCGCAGTCTCTGCCCTCACGGATAGCGCGTACCACCAAGGACTGACCGATATGCATATCGCCCGCAGTAAACACCTTCGGAACGCTTGTGGAATGAGCTCCGTCGGAAGTAAGGACAGTTCCGCGTGCTCCGACCTCCGCGCCGAAAGCTTCGGCTATGTAGCTCTGACAGCCCGTGAAGCCTGCCGCGATCAGGCAAAGCTCGCAGGGGAGTACCTGCTCGCTGCCGGGAATCTCCGTCATAACTCGCCTGCCCGATTCCTTGTCGGTGCTGAAGGAAAGCCCTACCGTCTTGACAGCCGCAAGCTTGCCGTTCTCGTCTTTTATGAACTCCTTGACCGTAGTCTCGTAAATGCGGGGGTCGTGTCCGAAGATGGCTGCCGCTTCCTCCTGACCGTAGTCGGTCTTACAAATTCTCGGATACTCGGGGAAGGGATTGTTCGCCGCACGTTCGTCGGGGAGCTTCGGCATCATTTCAAGCTGAGTTACCGAGCTGCACCCGTGACGGACAGCCGTTCCAACGCAGTCGTTGCCTGTATCGCCGCCGCCGATCACGACAACGTTCTTGTCCTTAGCCGAAATGAATGTGCCCTCCGCAAGACCGGTGTCAAGCAGACTCTTTGTAGTCGAGGTCAGGAAATCAACCGCGAAATAAATGCCTTCTGCGTTGCGTCCTTCGGCGTTTATATCTCTCGGCTGCGACGAACCGCAGGCGAGAACTACCGCGTCATAGCTCGAAAGGATCTTTTCCGCACTAATATCGCGCCCGACATCACAGCCCGTGACAAAGTCTACGCCCTCAAGCTCCATCAGCGCGGTTCGGCGAAGAACTACGTCCTTTTCGAGTTTCATGTTCGGTATGCCGTACATCATCAGACCGCCGGGACGGTCGCTGCGCTCATAGACAGTAACGTTGTGTCCGCGCCTGTTGAGTATATCGGCAGCGGCAAGTCCCGAGGGACCCGAGCCTATCACCGCGATGCGTTTTCCGCTCCTTACAGCGGGAATACGCGGCTTTATCACGCCCGACGAAAACGCCTGCTCGATAATCGCACGTTCGTTTTCGCGTACCGTTACGGGCTGATCGTGTATGCCGCAGATACACGCCTTTTCACAAAGCGCGGGACATACTCTCGATGTGAATTCGGGGAAATTGTTCGTTTCAAGCAGACGGTATACTGCCTGTTCTTCCTTGCCCTTATACAGAAGTGTGTTCCATTCGGGGATAAGATTATTGAGCGGACAGCCCGATATCATGCCGCCGAGCATATTTCCGTTCTGACAGAAGGGAACTCCGCAGTCCATGCACCGCGCCGCCTGTCGGCTGCGCTCTTCGGGGGCAAGCTCCGTGTGGAACTCCAAAAAATTCTTTATTCTTTCGATAGGAGAAGCAGCGTTTGTTTCGTGACGCTGATACTCCATAAATCCTGTTGGTTTTCCCATTTCGCTCACCTCCGTTACTTTCTTGTTACCGCGTAGAAGGCTTCTATCTCAGCCTGTTCGCGGCTCATTCCTTTTTCTTCACACGTCGATATCGCTTTATTTATCGCAGCGAAATCATGCGGAACTACCTTTTTGAAATACGGCAGATATTTCTCGAAGCCTTCGAGAATACGCTTTGCCTTTGGCGAACCCGTTGCCTCCGCGTGCTGCTCGATAAGCGAACGCAGCTCCGCAATATCGTATTTACCGCTTACGGCTTCAAGCGAAACCAGCGATTTGTTAAGTCTCATATAAAGGTCGCGCTCCTCGTCGAGAACGTAAGCCGTTCCTCCAGACATACCCGCGGCGAAGTTTTTTCCCGTTCGTCCGAGAATTACCGCAACGCCGCCTGTCATATATTCGCAGCCGTGGTCGCCGACTCCCTCGCATACCGCGTAAGCGCCCGAGTTTCTGACGCAGAAACGCTCGCCCGTAACGCCATTGATGAACGCCTTGCCCGAAGTTGCTCCGTAAAGCGCCACGTTGCCCGCGATGATATTTTCCTCAGCTTTGAATACCGATTCCTTGGGAGGGAAAAGCACCAGCTTTCCTCCCGAAAGACCCTTGCCGAAATAGTCGTTGGTATCGCCGCAAAGCTCCAATGTAAGACCCTTCGGTATGAACGCGCCGAAGCTCTGACCGCCGCTGCCGTTGCAGTGAACGGTGTAGGTGTCGTCAGGGAGCTTCTGTTCGCCTTTGATCTGTGTTATCAGCGAACCGAACAGCGTTCCGAAGGTGCGGTCTGTGCTGGAAACATTCACAGACAGCGATTTTCCCGAACCGCCGTTAAGCGAGCCTTTGAGCTTTTTGATGAGGATCTTTTCGTCCTTAGTCTGTTCAAGCTTGAAATCATAAACACATTCGGGCTCGAAATGGCTGCCGTTTTCGGGAGAATTGTAAAGTATCTGCGAAAGATCGAGTTTGCAATCCGCTTTTTTGTACAGAAGATCTGTTCTGCCGATAAGCTCATCGACCGTCCTGATGCCGAGTCTTGCCATATATTCGCGAAGCTCCTGTGCTATAAAGTGCATGAAGCGCACGATATACTCGGGCTTGCCCTTGAAACGCTTTCTCAGCTCGGGATTCTGCGTAGCCACACCCATCGGGCAGGTATCAAGGTCGCAGACGCGCATCATCACGCAGCCCATTGTTATCAGCGGAGCAGTAGCAAAGCCGAATTCTTCCGCACCGAGAAGCGCCGCAATAAGTACGTCGCGTCCCGTCATCAGCTTGCCGTCTGTTTCAAGTCTTACGCGGGAGCGCAGACCGTTCATGATAAGCGTCTGATGTACTTCGGCTATACCCATTTCCCACGGAAGTCCCGCGCAGTATATCGAGCTTTTCGGCGCGGCGCCCGTTCCGCCGTCGTAGCCCGAAACAAGTATTACTTCGGCACCAGCCTTGGCAACGCCTGCCGCGACTGTGCCGACACCTGCCTCCGCAACGAGCTTAACGCTTATGCGGGCGCTGCGGTTGGCGTTTTTCAGATCGTATATCAGCTGTGCCAAGTCTTCTATCGAGTAAATATCATGGTGCGGAGGAGGGGAGATAAGCCCTACGCCCGCAGTCGAATGGCGCGTCTTGGCTATCCAGGGATACACCTTGCCTGAAGGCAGATGACCGCCCTCGCCCGGCTTTGCGCCCTGTGCCATCTTGATCTGTATCTCGTTGGCGGAATTGAGATATTCGCTTGTAACGCCGAAACGTCCCGAAGCCACCTGCTTTATTGCCGAGCAGCGCTCCGAACGCAGACGTTCGGGACTTTCGCCGCCCTCGCCCGAGTTCGATCTTCCGCCGATACGGTTCATGGCTTCGGCAAGACATTCGTGTGCCTCCTGCGAGATAGAGCCGTAAGACATAGCGCCCGTCTTGAAACGGTGACAGATGCTCTCGACGCTTTCTACCTCGTCTATCGGTATCGGCTCGCATTTGTCGAAATCAATGCCGAGCTGGCTGCGAATGGTGATCTCCTTATCGGAGCGCTCGAAGCAGGCGGTGTACTTCTTGAAGGTATCATAATTGTCTGTCCAGGCAGCCTGCTGCAACAGATGAATGGTCTCGGGAGTATACAGATGCTCGGTCTTGCCGCTGCGCAGCTTGTGGCTGCCAAGACTCGATATGCCGCTGTCGCTGCCGAGCCCGAGCGGGTCGAAAGCCGCGTTGTGCAGCATTTCGGTGCGGCGGCTGATGTCGTCAAGCGTAAGTCCGCCGATCCTGCTGACGGTTCCGCGGAAATACTTGTTTATCAGTTCGTCTGAGATGCCCACTGCCTCAAACAGCTTGCTTCCCTGATATGATTGCAGGGTGGAAATGCCCATTTTCGAGGCTATCTTTACTATACCGTGCAGAACGGCGCTGTTGTAGTCGTCTTCCGCGGCGTAGAAGTCCTTGTCGAGAATACCTGTTTCAATAAGGTCGTGGATCGTCTCATGAGCAAGATAAGGATCAATTGCGCAGGCGCCGAAACCGAGCAGCGCCGCGAAATGATGTACCTCACGCGGCTCGGCACTTTCGAGCACGAGAGCCACGGCTGTACGCTTCTTTGTGGAAACAAGGTGCTGCTGCAATGCTGCGACCGCCAGCAGAGAGGGGATAGCGCAGTGGAATTCGTCCACGCCGCGGTCGGAAAGGATAAGAATGTTTGCGCCGCTGCGATATGCCTTGTCAGCCTCGATAAAGAGTCTTTCGATAGCTTTTTCGAGCTTTGTGCCGATATAATATGTTATCGGGATAACTTCCGAACGCAGACCATCTGTCTTAAGATTCTTGATCTTAAGCATATCGGTCTCGGTGAGTATCGGGTGTTCGATTTTCAGAACGTGGCAGTTTTCGGCACGTTCCTCCAAAATATTGCCGTCCTCGCCGAGATAAACGCTCGTATCGGTAACGATCTCCTCGCGGATCGCGTCAAAAGGAGGATTCGTAACCTGAGCAAAGCTCTGACGGAAGTAATTGAAGAGCGGAGGGTTGTTCTTGTCAAGCGGCGGGATCGGTATATCCGCGCCCATAGAGGCTATCGGCTCGGCAGCTTTTTCCGCCATCGGAAGGATACTGTTCATGATATCCTCATACGAATAGCCGAACGCCTTCCGGGTACGCTCCAGTTCTTCGCGGCTGTACATATTTATATTCTTGTTCGGGATATGCAGATCATGCAGATTGATAAGCTGCTGATCGAGCCATTCACCGTAGGGCTGACGAGTAGCGTAGTATTCCTTAAGCTCGCTGTCGTCGATTATCCTGCCCTGCTTTGTGTCAACAAGCAGCATTTTTCCGGGACGTACTCTGTCCTTGCGGACGATCTTTTCCGGTGCAATGTCGATACAGCCTGTTTCGGAGGAAAGAATAAGGAAGCCGTCGGAGGTAACGCAGTATCTTGAAGG
>JAILFF010000202.1 GCA_024697705.1 Ruminococcus sp. | reverse complement strand
AGACCATAGATTTTTCGGGACTTGACAGCGGTTCAACAACTCTGCGTTATATAACCGCTTCGACCATGCAGCCCTATTCCTACATCAAGGACGGACAAAACGCGGGTCTTGAAGCCGACATCGTGGCGCGTTTCTGCAAAGAATACGGCTACGGTCTACGGATAGACAACGCCGATTTCGCGGGGCTTATCCCGGGTATCGCGGGCGGCACTTACGATATTGCTTCGGGTACTATCATGATAACCGAAGAACGTGCGCAGAGCGTTGATTTCTCGGACGTTTACTACACGGGCGAAGCGGTGTCGGTTGTCAGAAAGGAAAACCTTTCCTCTGTGCAGACGGCAGCCGCTCCTCAGGCGGTCGAGGACAGAACTCTCGGCTATTACGCTGCAAACGGCAAGATCGGTGCTATCACGGGCGGTCTTTACGAGATAATGATCCGCGAACGCTACCCCGAAGCGGAGATATTGCAGTACAATTCGCAGCCCGATCTCGCTATTGCGCTTAGCGGGGGAAAAATAGACGCATTCACTTGCCCGAAATCTTCTGCGGAGGACTTCATGGCTGCGGACAGCTCGCTTACCTATCTTAATGAAATATTCATGGAGATCCCCTACGGATTCGCGTTCAAGAAATGCGACGGCGAAAACAAGCTGCGCGATCAGATGAACGAATTTCTTGCAAAGCTTCACGCCGACGGCACCTACGATGAGATAGTTGATACATGGTTCGGCACCGACGAAAGCAAAAAGACCATAGATTTTTCGGGACTTGACAGCGGTTCAACAACTCTGCGTTATATAACCGCTTCGACCATGCAGCCCTATTCCTACATCAAGGACGGACAAAACGCGGGTCTTGAAGCTGACATCGTGGCGCGTTTCTGCAAAGAATACGGTTACGGTCTGCGGATAGACAACGCCGATTTCGCGGGGCTTATCCCGGGTATCGCGGGCGGCACTTACGATATTGCTTCGGGTACTATCATGATAACCGAAGAACGTGCGCAGAGCGTTGATTTCTCGGACGTTTACTACACAGGCGAAGCGGTGTCGGTTGTCAGAAAGGAAAAAACGTCCTCCTCCGACGCTTCAAGCGACATTGATCCTCTCAGCTTCAACAAATCGGAGTACACCATCGGTGTGCCTACGGGAGCTTCGTCAATGTATGCAGTTGAGCAGTTGTTGCCGAACGCGAAATTACTGTTCTTTGACGACGAGTTTTCCGCTTATGAATCGGTCAGGCTCGGCAAGCTCGACGCCTTTTGCTATGACCGTCTGCGTATGCAGGTATCTATCGACTCGGGATTTTCGGGCGTGCGCCTGCTTAACGGCAATCTCGGCGACGACATCAACGTTGCGGTCGGTATTTCGCGCAGTTCCTCCATACCCGATCTGAAAGGTAAGATCAACGCTTTTCTTGCGGAGCTTCGCAAGGACGGCACCATTGACGAAATGCTTGATCGCTGGACTAAGGAAAAGAATTACGAAATGCCCGATATACCCGACCCCGAATCTCCCGAAATGACGATAGTTGTCGGCACGACGGGCACTATCGAGCCGTACAGCTTCTACATCGGGGAAAAACTGACGGGCTTCGAGCTCGAACTCGTAAAGCGTTTTGCGCTGTATATGAACGCGAAGATCGAATACCGTATATATAACTTCTCGGGAATAATCACCGCCGCGGGATCAAGCGAGATAGACTGCATTTTCTCGAACCTGAACGTGACTCCCGAACGCGCCGAAAAGATAGATTTCTCCGACCCTATCTACACCATGCAGAACACGCTTATGGTCTCCGAAAGCAGGTATCCGCTCAAGCTTGATACGGTTTCGGAAAACACCGACGACACCCCCGAAAAGACAAGCTTTATCGAAGACATAAAGGAAAGCTTCAACAAGAATTTCGTGCGCGAGGACAGATACAAGCTGATACTCGAAGGCATCGGGACTACCTGCATTATCACGGTCTTGTCCGTGATCTGCGGTTCGATACTGGCGTTCCTGATATGCCTGTTCAGACGTGCGGACAGCGTTCTTTCCGGCAAGATCTGCGATATTTATGTAAAGCTTCTGCAAGGCACGCCGATGGTCGTTCTGCTGATGATACTCTACTACGTTATCTTCGGGAAATCGGGCATGGCGGCGATGTGGGTAGCGGTCATTGGCTTCTCGCTGAACTTCGGCGCTTACGTTTCCGAGATACTGCGTTCCGGCATCGAGAGCATCGACGGCGGTCAGCGTGAGGCGGCGCTGGCGCTCGGCTTCTCCGAGAATCAGTCGTTCTTCCGCTTCATCTTCCCGCAGGCGGCGGTAAGGCAGCTGCCCGTCTACCGCGGCGAGATAATCTCACTGCTGAAAAACACCTCGATAGTGGGCTACATAGCCATTCAGGACTTGACGAAAATGTCCGACATTATCCGCAGCAGAACCTACGAAGCGTTCTTCCCGCTGATCGTTACGGCGGTGATCTACTTCATTCTCGCGTGGATAATCTCGCTGATACTGAAATTCGTCCTTAAGCAGATCGACCCGCGCTCCAAAAAGCGCGGAGTAAAGGGGGTCACGTTAAAATGAGTATGATAAAGATCGAACATCTGCGAAAAGAATACCCGAACGTAACGCCCCTTGAAGACGTAAACGCCGAGATCAACAAGGGCGACGTTATCTCGATAATCGGTCCTTCGGGCACGGGAAAATCGACGCTTCTTCGCTGTCTGAATCAGCTTGAAAAGCCGACGTCGGGAACGGTCACATTCGACGGCGAGGTCATCACCGACTCGAAATGCAAAATGGAACACATAAGGCAGAAAATGGGCATGGTGTTTCAGTCGTTCAACCTGTTCTCGAACCTGAATATCATCGAGAACATCATGGCAGCGCCGATCAAGCTGCTTGGTAAAAGCAGGCAGGAGGCGTATGATGAGGGCATGGAGCTGCTCAAGAGAGTAGGTCTTGCGGAAAAGGCGCTGAACTTCCCCGACGAGCTTTCGGGCGGACAAAAGCAGCGTGTGGCAATAGCGCGGGCTATCGCGATGAAGCCCGAAATGATACTCTTTGATGAGCCTACCTCCGCGCTCGACCCGACAATGGTCGGCGAGGTCTTGCAGGTAATTCGCGGACTTGCGCGGGACGGCATGACAATGATGATCGTTACTCACGAGATGAATTTCGCCCGAGACGTATCCACCCGCGTTTTCTACATGGACGAGGGCGGCATCTACGAGGAAGGCACGCCCGAGCAGATCTTCGATAATCCCGTAAAGGAGAAGACGCGCATATTCATCAAGCGGCTCAAACAGCTGCCGCTCACGATAGAAAGCGCGGATTTCGATTTTATCAACTGCTCGGCACAGCTTGAGACCTTCGCAAGGGATAATATGCTTTCCGACAGGACGATACACAATTTGCAGCTTGTCTTTGAAGAAGCGCTAACGCAGAACATAGCGATTCGGAATGATGTTTTCCCGATAAGCGTTATGGCGGAGCTTTCCGAGACCGACGAAAGCATAGTTCTCAAAGCGACCTACGGCGGCGAGAAATTCGACCCGATGACGGACGGCGACGAGGTCTCGGCGGCTATCGTGAACAATGCTTCGGCTTCGACCGAACACAGCTTCGAGAACTGCAGGAACAGGTTCAAAAGCGTTATTAAAAACAGCAGGGAACCCGAAAAAACGAAAAAGAAAAGATCCGGAAGGAAATGACTACTTCCGACAGGTCGGCGGCAGATGTTTTTGCGCATCTGCCGTTTTGCTTTTCTTGTTGGTTCACAGATGTGAAGCCTTTATCACTACCGTATGACCGATTTGAAAACTAACTGCGGTACGGTCTTCTGAAGCACTATATAACACATATTGTTAACAATATATGAATTCTAAGCGATCGTCGCTGACTTTTCTTTGGCAGTCTGTAACAACAAAAATATTACCGACGCAATAAAAATATGCAAATAATCCACCTTTTTTTGAAAACATGGGTTGACAAGCGAATATGTTATATGATATAATTAAAATAATGGTTTGAGCTGTGAACAAACGTGCAAGTTTTGAATGGAGGTATTTTAATGAATCTGTTTCACAGAAAGAAAGCGACACGGAGGTCAAAAGTCCTCAGCGGCGTGACTTCCGCATTAATGGCGCTTTCGACATTCTCGGGCGCTGTGCCGGGTACGGCGATAAATGCTCATGCGGCGACTGCAAACTGGAAATTCGATCTCGGAGGGAACGGAGCGGCAAGCGGATATACGGGCGTTTCCGCATACGACGGCTATAACAACTCGCGGGGCTACGGCTTTTCGGGCAGCGTTGCCAATGTAAGCGCGGGTGGATCGGGTGCGTACTCCGACGCGGTAAAATTCACGGGAGGTACGTTCAATGTCGATCTGCCGAGGGGTCTTTATCAGCTGACCGTGATCACAGGCAACAGCCCGCGTACTACGATCATGGTCGAGGGTATGGCTCAGATGATAAACCTTACCGGCAACAACGCCCGCGAGACTATTCAGGTACCCGTTACGGACGGACAGCTGAACATCGCGGCGGTCGCGGGTATGAATAACAGGGAGTATTCTATCTCTGCCATCGAGATCACTCAGCTGAACACGACAGGCGAAATGAAGCCGACTATCTGGATCTGCGGCGACTCGACCGTTGCTAACTACTACAACACCCCCGATACCGCACAGCACGGCTGGGGACAGTATCTTAACGAATATGTAAATACCAACGTTTTTGAAGTCCGCAATCAGGCTTCGAGCGGTCAGTACGCCAAGGGCTTTTATCAGGACGGTCAGTTCACTCCGATAAAGACCTACGGCAAGGCGGGAGATTATTACATCATCTCGATCGGAATCAATGACACGAATTATTCAAACGCCGACGAGTATTACAGCGTCGTGACGAACATGGTCAAGGAAGCTAAAGCCAAGGGCATGAACGTCATTCTCGTCAAGCAGCAGGGAAGACACGGCGATTACAGCCGTTCCCCGCGACTGACAGGCAGATGGTTCGGCGGTCAGCTCGATACTATCGGCAAAGAGCAGAATGTTCAGGTCGTCGATCTCTTCAACGCATGGCAGGATTTCGGTTTCAGCATCGGCGGATATGACGCCATGAACGATTATTATGCTTCGGGCGACGACCTGCATCAGAGCGCAAAGGGCGCCAAGAAAAACGCCGAACTGGTGGCGGGTCTTATGAAGCTCGGCGATACCGAAATGGACACCGACACCTATTACACGTTCAAGAACGTAAACAGCGGTCTCGTTATGGACGTTGACGGCGGCAAGATGGAAACGGGCGCCAATATCCAGCAGTGGGAATCGAACGGGCAGAACAATCAGAAGTGGAAGCTTACGCCCTTCGCCAACGGCACGACATATTATTATGTGCGTTCCGCTGCCGATGAAAACTACGTCTTGAAAGCCATGTCGGGCGACTCGGGCGGAAATATCGAGCTCGTTCCGTATTCGGGCAGCGACAGCATGATGCTGTTCCAATTCACGAAGCTTGGCGACGGCTCCTACTACATTTCGACGCGCTCTTCGAGAGATGCCTGCTTTGTCGAGACTGCCTCCGCAAGCAAGTCGAACGGCGCAAACGTTCAGCAGTGGGGTATGTCTTTCAGCAAATGCCAGAACTGGAAGGCTGAAAAGACCGAGAAATCTCCCGATGATATCGTGCTCGGACCGATAGACCTGCCTTACGGCGATGTGAATCAGGACGGCAATATAGACGCTTTCGATATGGTAATGGCTGCCCGCATAGCGAAAACCCCGTCCGCCTTCACAGAAGTACAGCAAAAGCTTGCCGATCTTAACGGCGATTATTCCGTAAATGACGAAGACGTCGGCATGATAAGGGACTACCTTGCAGGGCTGAAAGTGAATGTTACGGAAAACGGCGCCGGGCAAACCACTTACCCCTCCCGTTATTTCGCCGTTGATGCCGAAGGCTACGACGGCTGGTCCGAGACAGACCATTTTGGCTTCGAGGGCTCGGCTTACTGGAATTTTAACAACGCAGTCGGCAGCTACGTTAACTGGACGGTAGAAGTTCCCGAATCGGGCGATTACACCCTGACATTCCGTTACGCCAACGGTGCGACCGACAGCCGCTCGCTCAAGATCACCACGAGCGGAAGCTCCGACACCCGTTATCTTGATTTCCCCGGTACGGGCGCGTGGGAGAACTGGAGCGAAGCGAGCGTTACTATCCCGCTGAAAGCAGGAAAGAATATCATCAAAACGGAATCCTCCACCTCTAACGGCGGTCCCAACATGGACTATATGACCGTAAAGGCTTACGATACATCGGACATCATCAGCAGCAGCGAAAACTATTACGCGGCGGATCAGACCTGGGATCAGGGCGTTATCGAGACCACCAACTCCGGGTACACCTGCGAAAAAGGCTATGTAAACCTTGACAACAACGATTCGAGCAGCATAACCTTCACCGTAAAAGTCGGAAAGACAGGCAATTACATGACGCATATCCGCTTTGCCAACGGCTCCTCCGACGACCGTAAGATGAAGATATTCGTCAACAACGATTATGACCGCTGCTGGATGCAGTCCTTCACGGGTACAGGCGCGTGGACGAACTGGACGGAATTCGGCATAGTTCTTCCGCTTGTACAGGGTATCAATACAATAAAAATGGTATCGACGGTAGCGGGCGCGGGCGGACCGAACCTTGATTACATCAACCTGACGCTCACCGACGAGCCTTATGCAGTACCCTATGACCCGAGCAGCGAGGAGATACCGGAAACCAACGGAACGACCGTATATATCCTTGGCGATTCCACGGTGCAGTCGTATAAC
>JAILFF010000150.1 GCA_024697705.1 Ruminococcus sp. | reverse complement strand
TATTTTAATCTCCGTGTTTGAAATATTAAACTAATATTTCACTGTTGCGTATTATATCTTTTATCTATTATCTTTAATCTTTTATCTTAAAGTAAATGCTCATTTATAGTTGTAAACAGGCGGCAGCTTTGCCGCTTTTTTGATGAACGGAGGACGAAGCTCTTGCTTAAAGAAAGACTTGACAGACTTATCCGGCTGAACGGCTCGTGGGAGCGGCTTAAAAACAGCGCCGCGCCCGTCTGCATTTACGGAACGGGCGACGCCTGCGAACGCATATTGGAGCAGTTCGCCCGGCACGGGATATGCTGCGAGGGTATTTTCGCGAGCGACGATTTTCTGCGCGGCGGCAGGGAATTTCACGGCTTTGAGGTGACGAGCCTTTCGGAGCTTGAATCGCGCTTCGGCGAGATCACCGTCTGCTGCGCGTTCGGGAGCAGTCTGCCCGACGTTATGGCGCACATCGAGGAGATATCCCGCCGTCACGAGCTTATCTTCCCCGATCTTCCCGTGGCGGGCGACGAGCTTTTCACTGAGGAGGGTCTCACGGAGCATATCGGCGAGATCGAAAGCGTCTGTGATATGCTTTCCGACGAGCTTTCGCGGGAAACGCTGCTTTCCGTTCTTGAATTCAAGCTCACGGGGGATATTTCGGCATTGAAACGGGTGTTCTCCGCCTCTGCCGAGTTTTATGAGCTTGTCAAGCCGCGAACGGGCGATGTTTACGCCGATCTCGGGGCGTACAACGGCGATACCGTCGAGAGCTTTATCGCCGCCTGCCCCGATTACGGAGTCGTTTACGCCTTTGAGCCCGACGTAAGAAGCTTTCGGCGCTGCGTGAAAAGACATCTGCACCGCGAGGGTATTACCTTTATTAATGCCTGCGCATGGAGCAGCGACGGAGCGCTCGGATTTTCGCAGGACGCGGGCAGGCAGTCAAAGATCGAGGAGGGCGGCAGGCTTCAGGCAGCACGGTCGCTCGATTCGGTGCTTGGCGGGGCGCGGTGCGATATCATCAAGCTCGACGTGGAGGGCGCGGAGCGGGAGGCGCTTCTCGGCTCGGCACGGACGATTGCGGAATATTCTCCGCGGCTGATCATGTCGGCGTATCACCGACCTTACGACCTGCTGACGCTGCCGCAGCTGCTTCGGGAGCTTTCCTCGGACGGCTATCGGCTATATGTTCGTCAGCCGCCGTATTTCCCCGCATGGGACACCTGCATATTTGCTGTTCCTAAGAAATAAAAGTGTGAATTTTTTGTAAAGTGGCTTTTCTTTTTTTTAGAAATATGGTATAATATAATAATACAAAAATTTAAGTGTGGCACAATAGGCATTGTTTTGGAAAGATATGAAAGAAAGGAAATCGGTCTATGGCAAATAAATACACAGGTGAAAAGTGTATCGTGTGCGGCAAACCGTTTGAGGAGAACGATGAGATAGTGGTGTGCCCCGACTGCGGAACGCCTTACCATAAGGAGTGCTGGCCCGAGGACGATATCTGCGTGAACGCCGAACTGCATGAAAACGGCGGCAGCTGGGAGTCCTCGCAGGAAAATGCAGCTCCGAATACGCTTCGGTGCAGCCGATGCGGTACCGAGAACGCGCCCGGGCAGAAATTCTGCGGCGAGTGCGGTATGCCTCTCGACGCGGCGCGTTTCGGCGAAAGACCGTTCAACAACGTGCCGGACGGCTTTGCTCAGTACATGAATATGAACGGCGCAGACGGCTTGGACGGCGAAAACGGCGGAGTAATGCCTCAGCCGCGCCCGATAAGGCTCACCGCGCAGTCCGATCTTGACGGTATAAAGCTCGGCGATTTCTTCGATTACATCGGCAACCGTTCGATAACGCTTATTACTAATTTCGTGAAGTTCGCCAAGACGGGCGGCAAGCTGTCGTTCAACATCGGGGCGTTCTTTTTCCCGAATTTCTATTTCTTCTACCGCAGAATGACCAAGCAGGGGATCCTGTTCCTGCTTCTTTCGTTCCTGCTCGATATTCCGACGCTGATACTATACGGGCAGCTCGGTACGCTCGGGCAGGTGCTCTTCACGACCGATCTGAACGTGAAATCCGAGGGATTTCAGGGCATTTTGCAGATCTGCTCGCTGGGGAACCTTTCGGTGCAGATAATCGCGGCGGCTTTTGCTAATTACTGGTACTATCGGAAGGCAAGGAAAGATATCTCCGCGATACGCGCAGGCTTCGGCGAGAAGGAACCCGACATAAAGACTAAGGAGAAGATCCGCTGCGCGGGCGGCACCTCATGGGCGAGCGTTATCGGCGCTTTCGCAAGCTGGGTGATACTTTCGCTGGGATTCCTGCTCGTTATGTCATATTTCTTTTGAGTTCACAATAAATTTACAATTAGATATTCTGCCGCTTTATTGACTTGAACGTTTTTTTGTGGTATAATATATTGTGTCGTGTTGAAAACATGACTTATCCTTGCTTGCAATAACACTGTTGCAGGCTGAATCCACAAGGAGGTGCGCATTAACAATGGCAAAGATCAGCGAAAACTATGAAGCAGTAGCGGTTTTCAGCTCCAAGGCCGGCGAGGACACTGTCAAGACTCTCACCGAGAAGTTTGACGCTCTCATCAAGGCTAACGCTACCGATGTAGAGATCTACGACTGGGGCAAGAGAAAGCTCGCTTATCCGATCAACTATGAGAACGAGGGCAACTATGTACTCTGGAACTTCACTTCCGGCACTGCATTCCCCGCGGAGCTTGAGCGTGTACTCGGTATCACCGACGGCGTTCTGCGTTTCTTAGTTACCATAAGATAAGCAGAGTTTTGTGATGAAAGGAAGACTTCTATGCTGAACAGAGTTATTCTTATGGGTCGTATCACTCATGATCTTGAGATCAAGCAGACTAATAACGGTATCCCTGTGTTGTCCTTTCAGCTGGCGGTAGAACGTTCTTTTACTCGTCAGGGCGAAGAAAGGCAGTCTGATTTTATCAGATGTACTGCTTGGAGACAGCAGGCTGAATTCATTAATAAGTGGTTCGGCAAGGGCAGATTGATCGCGATCGAAGGACAGCTGAGAAGCAATTCTTACGATGATAAGAACGGTGTCAAGCACAATACCGTTGAGGTAATGATAGACAGCGCTTCTTTCACCGGTGAGAAAGCTAACGGCGGTAACGGCGGCAATTATGGCGGCGGTTACGGTAATAACGGCGGCTACGGCGGGGGATATCCTCAGCAGGGCGGCGGTTATGGCGGTAACGGCGGTTATCAGCAGGGCGGCAATTACGGCGGAGGCTACGGCAATAACAGTGGTTATGGCGGTGGCTACGGTAACGATGCTCCCATTCAGCCTCCCCTGATGTCGGGCGCTCCCGGGAATAACAATCAGGCGCCTAAGTCCGAAGAGCCGATCAGTATCGGCGAGTATCAGGATTTTCAGGTGTTCGGCGGTGAAGGAAACGGCGACGACGGAGTTCCTTTCTGATCTGTAATTTGACAGTTCTTTGATTTATAACGGTTAGGAGGTTCAGAAATGGAAAAGGGTTCCAGACCTGTTAAGAGAGGTCGTAAGAAGGTTTGTATGTTCTGCGTTGACAGAGCTGAGAAGATCGATTACAAGGACGTAGTGAAGCTCAGAAAATGCACTACCGAAAGAGGAAAGATCCTTCCCCGCAGAGTAACAGGTACTTGCGCTTATCATCAGAGAGAGCTTACTTCTGCTATCAAGAGAGCAAGACATCTCGCTCTGCTCCCCTATGTAGCGGATTGATTACGGCTTTCCATTATAATGAAATTAATATACCCTCGCTTCGGCGGGGGTATTTGTTTAGGCGGTGATGGCAATTGGAGAATGAAAATATAAGAAAGCCGCGTTCGGGTGCGGCGCTCATCGTGCTGGCGCTTGTGATCGTATTGCAGATCGTTTACGCGAGCATCAGCTTCTTCGCCGAGCGCAAGGGCGTTTTTTCCGACGAGGTGTGGTGCTACGGACTGGCGAACAGTACCGACGGTCCGTTCATTTATGCGCCCGACGGCTTGCGCATAAACTACATCGACGAGAACGAAGTTTACAGGAATTTCGACGAGCCTGTCAGCGGGACGGTGCTCCGCGATTACATCACCGTGCAGCCGGGTGAGCGCTTCGACTACGCGGCGGTGTACCATAATCAGACGCTTGACTGTCACCCCGTGCTGTATTATTGCGTTCTGCATACGATCTGCTCATTCTTCCCGAACCGATTTTCGCTGCTGTTCGCATTCGTTCCGAGCATGGTCTTTCTTTGCATAACGCAGATTTTTCTTTATCGGCTGTCGCTGCTGTGTCTGCGCTCGGAAAAGTACGCGCTGACAGTCTGCATATTCTTCGCGGCGATTCCCGCCTCGCTTTTCACCTTTATTTTCATCAGAATGTATTCGCTGCTGACGGCGCTGCTCGTGATGAACGCCTTCTACACGGCGCGGCTGATCTACGGCGGCGAGGTCACGTTCAAAAAGCTGCTGCCTGTGCTGATAACGGCGTTTCTCGGCTTCAACACGCAGTATTCGGCGATAGCGTTTATCGGCGCGATGACCGCCGCGGTGTGCGTTTATCTGCTGATAAAAAATGGACTGCGGCAGTCGGCGGCTTACGGAACGTTTATGCTCGGAACGCTGCTGTTATTCGTTGCTCTTTTCCCTGCGATATACGAACATATCTTCGATAATCAAAGCACGGGCGAAAAGCGGTACGGGCTCGTCACACAGATGCGCGCCGTGATCGGTTATATAACAAAGTATACCTACGGCATTAAGATCTATCTCATGCGAAGCTCGCGGATATATTACGTTCTGGCGGCATTGGTGCTGATCTGTGCTTTAACCGCGCCCGTGATCTTCCTTCTTCGGAAGTCGGAGAAGATGAAGCGTGCATTTGCGGCGGTAAAAAGCGGCTCGAAAAGGCTGCGCAGGTATGCCGCCGAGTCGAGCTATGTGCCTGTCATGATCTTCACGGGGCTTGTCGGGACGATCGTTTTTGTCGATCTTTCCTGCGACATTGCCAACACGCTTGAAGGTACGGTGAGGTATCTTATGCCGTGCTATCCGTTTGTCTGTCTGCTTACGGTGCTGGTTTTGAAGCTTGTGTTTGAGCATCTTCCGCTGATAAAGCGTGCAGCATTGCCGATAACTGCGGTTCTGCTGACGGTATCGGCTGTCAGGGCGAATATGAACGATCGGACGCCTTTCACCTGCGACACCTTCCCTACAAGCGTTGCGGAGGCTGCGGACTGTTTTTCGGGGAAAAAGACGATAGTTATAATCCCCGAGCAGCGTTTTATCATGACGAACACCTGCGCTTATCTTTACAGATCGGAAAGTGCGTATTATGCAGCGGCTAAAGATCTTAAGGGCATGGCGGAGAATCTTCGCAGCAAATATCCCGACGCCGATTACGTTTGGGTCGAAAAGGACAATTATCTGCTGACAGAGCGGCAGCGTGAGCAGCTTGTCGAAAAGGGGATAATCAGCGAAAGTCAGGCGGAGAATTTCGATCTTCGTTCCGATCTTGAAGCCGATACCGAGCATGAGCTTTTCCCCGATTCGGTAAGGGAGCGGTTTCTTGATGACGAGACCGACATTCTTACGGGAGCCGACCCCGATATAGAAATGATGATCGAAGCGAACGGCAGACTGTTCTATGTGCTGAATGTTGAAAAATAATATAATAACGGGGTCATGGGAGAAATCCTCCCTTGACCCCGTTTTGCCGATGTTTGAAATTTTTTCCGAAAATGCGGTTTATTGCGTGTTTTTCAGCCTTTCATTTTCCCACTGCTCATAGGCGGCATTGAATTCGTCCATGCTCATGGATTTGTCGTGGATTACCATGCCCTTGTACCGCGAACGCGCAAGACCGTATGGTGCAAACTGCCCGTCGAACTGGCTCAGACGGTCGGCTAAGTAGCCGTCGCCGTTGCTTACTCGGCTCGGACAGATGATGGCGTGGTCTATCAGCAAAGCCTCCGCCTGCGCGTAAAGCTCATAGCGCTTCTGGGTATTGTCGTAGGTCTTCGAGGCTTTTTCCGCTAAGCCCGAATACTCGGCGAACAGCTTCGATATTTCCATGTTCGGCGACTTGTCCCAGAAATTGTAGGAGTTATCTGCGGAAAAAGGCTCGGCGTAGGTTGCGGGGTCGGCAAAGTCGGCTCCGTAATTGCAGAGCAGAAGCGCATATTTACCGCTTCGGCGCACTGCCGAAAGGAATCCCGTGTCGGGACCGCGCTCGACGATAACATCTATAAAATCGGAGCCCAGCGTGTCTTCAAGCTGTCTTTCGGCTAACTGACATTCCTCGCCCCAGTTCAATATCGCGGGATTGTACGGAACAAGCACCTTTATCGGGAAAGTCACGCCCTCCGCAGAAAGCGCTTCCTTCGCCTTGTCGCGGTATTCTCTCGCAAGAGCCTGATCGAAGGGGTCGCTTGATATTATATGCTCAAACGGCGCAAGCTCGGTGTAGTCCTTGCCGCCAACAGACAGGAACGTAAGCGGAGTTACGGTCTTTTGCAGCAGTATATCGGGATTGTACGGCTCGTAGACCTCCGCCAGTGCGCGGCGGTCGAGCGAATGTAATATCGACTTGCGGAAATCCTCGTTAACTACTGCCTTGCTCCAGTTGTCGGGCTCGTATTTCGCGCCGAATTCGGGCTTGAAATTGAAGCAGTAGAAATAGCTGTAAGCAATATCGGGGCGCATACTGTGTACCTGCGAGGCTGCTTCGGGATCAGCCATCCACTTTTTCATCATCTCGCTGTCGAGAAGTACCTGGTCGATCTCTCCGTTAAGGAACGACGACGGCTCCAGCTCGGAAGCGTCCTTTCTGAAACGTGCGTTTATCTTGTCGATGTGAACGTTATCCTTGTCCCAGTATTTTTCGTTTTTGACAAGAACGCGCCTTTCCTGCGGGATATATTCGGTAAGACGGAAGGCTCCGTTATAGAGGATATTCTCCTTGCTTCGCCCGAACATATCGCCCGATTCGTTCAGAAAAGCACGGTTTACGGGCATATACGCCGAGTAAGAAAGGCAGCTTAAGAAGAACGAGCAGGGCTGGTCGAGGGTGTAGACAAGCGTGTAATCGTCGGGCGCCGTTACGCCGATCTCTTCGGGCTTGACCTCGGGTACGGGAGTTATCTCGTCGCCGTTTTCGTCCGTCGTCAGCTTGCCGCCCTCGCTGAGGGTCATGTATTCGGTATAATCGTAGTAATTCTGCGCGTTGTGTACTGTTCCGCCGGTAGCGTAGATGTACTGATTGCCGCCCTCGTTAACATAATTGTTGACATACTGCGCCGCCGCTACCCAGTCGTCGGCTTTGACTTCGGCGATCTCGTTGCCCTCGCAATCGACCCACTTAACGCCCTTGCGGATATTGAACGTCCATTCGGTCATGTCCGCGTTCGACGACCAGCTTTCCGCAAGTCCGGGGATAATATTGCCGTATTTGTCATAGTCGATAAGATTGTCCACCAGATTGGAACAGAGCCCGTAATCGACCTCCGTATCGGTCTTTAAATAATTGAGAGTGTTGATCTCGCCGAAATATACCATGTTATAGATATTTTCGGCTGTTGTTTCCTCGCTCTCATTCTCCAGCGAGGGCAGCTTTTCCGAGCAGCCGCACATAAAGACCAAGCTTAAAGCGCAGGCGGCTATCCTTTTCAGCGGTCGTTGTTTCATCATGGTTGATTAACCTCCTTTGAAATGGTTTATATCCTCATAGATTTGCCGATGCTCTCATAGTATTTCTCTTTAGCTGCGTACATCTTCTTTTCGGCGCCCGCGATCAGCTCTTCCGTGCTCATTCCTTCTTCATAGAAGCTCGTGCCGACAGCCGCGTGATAGTCGTTGCGGGCAAGCGCCTCCGTAAAGCCCGAAAGCTTCTCGCTTATTTCGGCAGCTTTCGCCCCCGAACGGAACACGACAAACTCATCGCCGCCGATACGGTAGGTGTTTTCACTGCCGAACTGTACTTTAAGGGTATCGGCTATAAATCGAAGCATCTGGTCTCCCGCGTAATGCCCCTTGGTGTTGTTGAGATCGTGCAGACCGTTGGCGTCGATATAGATACATGAGAATCCCTTGCAGGAATCTCCGACCTTACTGAGAAACGCCTCGTATCGGTTGCGGTTCTGCAAGCCCGTAAGAATGTCGGTGTTGGCTTTTTGCTCGGTCTCGATTATCGAACTGCGCAGCTCGCGGACGATCCACAGCACATAGAATAAGATGATCGCAACAACTGCGACGATCAGCGTATATATACTTTTGCGGATAGGCGTAACTTCGGAGAATACCATGCTTTCCGGAACAACGACCACTATTTCCCAGTCCTCGATGCTGAACGGAAGATAGCACATATATTGTTTTTCGCTCGCACGGTCTGTCTTGAATACCGAATAGCCCTTTTTGCCGTCTAAGATGTTGCAGACGGCGTCTACCTTTGTGTAGTCGGAGTTTGTCTGAATGAACGGTATCTCGTTTATTGCGGTAAGTCCGTCGGACGAGGAATTGATTATCACTTCTCCCGACCTGCGGTCTACCACATAGCAGGTGCTCTGTCTGTTGTAAAGAGCGGGCAGCCATGCCTTGGCGATATTTGAAGGGCTTGCCGCGCTGTAAAGCATACCGATACAGAGACCGTCACGCCGCAGGGGAACGTAATTTCGTATCACCATAGCGTTCGGGTTTACACCCGATGGCTGAAGGCTGCTGATATGCTCGCCGCGGTGCGATTCCTCTTCAAAGCTCATTTCTCCGTGTGTTATCCCGCGGCGGCTTTTTGACGACATCAGCTCGTCGCCCGGGAGAAGTATGCCTATCTGTGTGATAAGGCTGTTTACGTCGTAATTTGTAAGATAACCGCCGACTTCAAGGGAGTCTATGTCGCTCGAACTGCCGATAAGGCCCGCCATAACTCGGAGCGTCATCCGATCGCTCCTGAGATTGGATTCAAGGGTATTTACGGCGTTCTCGGTCTCGGAGGCGAGCGTTTCATAGCAGGAGCTTTCGGTATTTACATAAACGCGCATGACGAAAACCGAAGAGATCCCGAGAAGGCACAACAGCAGGATCGCCGTGGCTATGATGCTATGCAGCTGACGGGCAGTGATAAGACTTCTCGCGCTGTTTTTATTCTTGTTTTTCTTCATCAGCATTATTTCATCAATCCTTGTCGGGTAATATGGTGTTCGTTATCATTGTATCATTCGTCGGGGAAAAACTCCAGAATATCGTCGTCGGCGGATACGTCGTCCGCGGCTTCGGAAAGCTCTTCTCCCGCGGTGTCCGTGATGATCTTGACAAGCTCGTCAAGATCGGAAAGCAGCCGTGAGTGTTTTTCTTTTAGGATATCCCATTTGTTCGCGTCGGCAGCCTTTTCAAGCTCCAGCGCAAGCTCCGAAAGCTCGTCGCCGCCGATGGTCTTGGAGCTGCTTTTTAGCGAATGAACGAGTATCGCGTAGTTTGCGGAGTCTCCGCTGTCGAAATATTTTTGCAGCCCGTCGGCTTTTTCCTTCGCGCCGCGAACAAATTCTCCGAGCAGCATACGGTACAGCGCGGCGTCGTTCTGGCAGTAGCCGAGCGCCTTGACGGTGTTAAGCCGCGCCTTCCGAAGCGCTGAGATAAGCGGGTCGGAGCAGCCGAAGGGCTCGTTATCCTGTGCTTCGCGATGCGAACCGTCATAGCTGTCACCGGCGGGAAGCAGCTTTTCCTTCGGCAGATGCTTCATTATAGTTCTCTTCATATCGAGACTGTCGATAGGCTTGGAAAGATAATCGTCAAAGCCCTTGGCAAGATACTGTTCTCTTGCCCCGCTGAGCGCGTCGGCGGTAAGACATATCACGGGAGCGGTGAAACCGAGCTCCCGAAGCTTCGCGAGAGTCTCCGTGCCGTCCATAATTGGCATACGCTGGTCGAGCAGGATAAGGTCGTAGCTGTTTTTTTGCACCATTTCAAGTGCCGCCGCGCCGCTTTCCACAAAGTCGGTCTTTATCTCCGTATCTTTGATAAGTCCCGCCGCAACGGTGAGATTCATCTTGGTATCGTCCACGATAAGTATACGCGCCTCGGGAGCGCGGAACAGACATTCGGAATCAAGCGCCGTGTCGCTGCTATTTATAAATCTCTTGCGGAAATCTCCTATCGGCTCGGGCGAGATGACCCTCTGCGGCAGCCGTATAGTAAACGTTGTGCCCGAGCCGTATTCGCTCTTGACGCCGATCTTTCCGCCCATCATTTCAAGCAGCCTGACGGTTATAGCCAGTCCGAGCCCCGTGCCTTCGACGGTGCTGTTGTGTTCGAGATCGGTCCTTTCAAACTTGTCAAAGATCTTTTCCAGATCTTCCTTCTTGATGCCGATGCCCGTGTCGCTTACCTTGATTATAAGCTCTGTCGGTTTATCCGCGGCGGGAGGCTCGGCGCAGTTCATGGCAAGCGTAACGCTTCCGCGGTCGGTGTATTTCACCGCGTTATTGAGGATATTGCATATTATCTGCCTTATGCGCATATCGTCGCCGAAAAGCCGCTCGGGAATGTCCTCCGCGATCTCCATGTTTAAGTCAAGCCCCTTTTCCCGAGTTCGGAACTGCACCATATTGCAGACGTCGTTCAGCACCGAGCTTAACGTATATTCATGCTCCGTAAGATCGAGCTTTCCCGCCTCGATCTTGGAAAAATCAAGTATATCATTTATTATTGAAAGAAGGCTGTTTCCCGCACTGTCGATATTGTCGGAATACTTCATTATATTTTTAAGCGCCCAGCGGATGGCAGCCCTGTCCTCGGGCGGAGTTTCTGCGGCTCCGCGGCTTTCGAGGTTTATCATTTTGTTCAGTCCCAGCACGGCGTTCAGCGGCGTGCGTATCTCGTGGCTCATGTTGGCGAGAAATTCGCTCTTTGCCGCGTTCGAGCTTTCGGCTATGAGCTTTTCCTCGCGCAGGCGGTTGTTCTCGGTGATCTTCTGCTCGAAATATACTATGAGTATTATCGTTATCGCAAAGGCGACAAGTATTATCGAGATCAGGAACAGTATCACCGAAAGCACGCCGTAGATGTCGGTCTCGCTGTTTTCGTAGTCGCCGCAGGAAAGCGTGTCGCGCACCCACCTGCCGAGAAAGAATCCGCCCAGCGAGCATATCAGCACGATAGCCATGTAGGAGCATTTCATGATGTTCTGTATCTTGCGGCTGATGACCTCGCCCGTTACGACGTCCTTTTCTCCCGCGTATCTTTTGCTGAGAGCCCGCAGGATAAGCAGATACGTCAGACTTGAAAGGAACGAGAACGGATAATACAGATCGTGTATCCGACCCTCAAAGCAGGTCGAAGTCCACATACCGAACTCGGCTAATATGTTTATCAGCGAAACTATCGCCACATACGGCGGTTTTGCGCCGCTTTTGCGCTTTTTCAGATACCACAGGATACTCTGTATGCATGAGCAGGCTATAAGCGTACAGACGCTTACCTGATAGACGCTCAGTGCCGCGCCGTCGAACTGCAAGTAAAGCTTCAGCTGCACGGCGTTCAGCGGTATCGGCAGCAGCATGAGCGGGTTGAAATACTTTCGTTCCTCCTTTTCCTTCAGATGCCGGTTCATCAGCAGCATGACAAGGAAAGAGGTGTTCCAGCCAAAATATGTCAGAAAGCTCGATGCGTTCGGGTCTTCTCCCATGATGATAAGATAGACCGACCAAAAAAAGCTGCTCAGCAGACTGCCCGCGAAATATCCCGCGGAATACAGCCAGCCCTTTTTTCTGCTGCTTATATATCTGAACAGAGAGACAAGCAGCGCTATCAGTATAAATAACAGCTGCACGCAGCATTCGATGTACTCGGGTACCATATTATTCCTCCGTTCAGGATTCGTGCATCTTGTATTCGGTGTCCTCGTCTATCATCTCCAGCATTATCTCCGCGAATACGGGGTCGAACTGAGTACCCTTGCCGTTTTCCACTTCTTTCCTTACGGTTTCCTGAGCCAGCACCTCGCGGTAGCTGCGGTGACTGGTCATGGCATCGTAGGCGTCCGCTACGGCTATTATACGTGCCTCCTCGGGGATATCCTCCCCCGCGAGACCGTCGGGATAGCCCGTGCCGTCGTAATGCTCGTGGTGCCAGTGAGCGCCGATCTTTAGCTTCGGCATTTCGATTATTTTTTCCAGTATATGTGAACCCAGTTCGGGGTGTATCTTGATGCTCTCAAATTCTTCTTCCGTCAGCTTGCCGGGCTTGTTGATGACGGTATCGGGCACGCCGATCTTCCCCACATCGTGGAGAAGCCCCATCATGTATATCTCGTCCTGACGCTTGCGGTCGTAGCCGAAGCGTTTCGCTATCTCTCTGGAATACTCCGCAACGCGCACCGAATGACCGTTCGTGTAGCTGTCCTTGGCGTCGATAGTCTCGGCAAGAGTTTGCACGAGGTGGAGCGAAAGGCTTTCGTAAGCGACGGTCTTTTTCCGCACCTCAGCCGAGAGATCGCGCTGTAACCGCACAAGCTCCAGAATATGGCGGACGCGAAGCACCAGTACCTCCGCTACGAAGGGCTTCCGTATAAAGTCCATTGCGCCGAGACTGAGCCCGTATGTCTCGGATTCGGGAGTATCGTAGCCTGTCAGGAAGATGACGGGTATCTCCTCGCCGGGAGTCATCTTTTCGCGGAGGCGCTTCAAGGTCTCGAAGCCGTCCATTTCGGGCATACGTATATCGAGCAGGATAAGATCGGGCTTGTTGCTCCCTATGTAATTCAGCAGGGCGCTGCCCGATCTGAGGGCAGTCACGCGCATATTATGCCTGCTTAATATTTCGCCTGCCTGCAACAGGTTCGATTTATCATCATCAACAATAACGATCCAATTCATAATGACCTCCGTAAAGGAACCGTGAAAGTGAAGGAGCCGAATGAATCCGAAAATTGTTTCAATAGGTTCCTCTTATGATATTATATCACAAACAGGACAAATAATCAAGAGGTTTTGTGTTATAATTCATAATAATAGTCATTTTTTATGGCAATTTAAACAAAAATTCATATATTCAACGCAAATAAATAATTAAAATATCTCCACGATATGATATAATAAAATAAATGTATGATTTTTAGGGGTCGATGGGTCTTTGCGTTTGAGAGTCCCGCGGCTTCCGCATATGAAACGAGGTGAATGACAATGGGTACGAGAGAGATGTATTTCTGCATATTCGCCGTTTTCGTGGCACTTCTTTCGGTGTGTACGTTCGCTTCTCACCGCTCTTCCAAGTCGATAGGCAACGCGGTGACGTTGCTATGCGGCTCGCTTATCACTACCATGATCGGAAATATGGTAGTAATTGCCTCAGAGGTCAAGCTCATATCGGTGATCGGCTACTATATATATTTTCTCGGCTACGATTATATAGCCTTCGCCATTGTCAGGTTCACCGACGAATATTGCAGGAATTTCGGTAACTCCGACCGCCGACCGACAGCCATATTCGTTATGCTGGCTGCCGACGTCGCACAGATATTGATAAGTCCTTTTACGGGGCACCTCTTCCATACCGAGAGTATCGCGCTTGAAGGTGCGCCTTATTACCGCATAGTTCCGCATTTCGGGCTTACCGCTCACAGAGTCATGGTCTATCTGGTCATGGGTGCGGTCATGCTTATTTTTCTTATCGCCGCGCTCAAAACCGCGAGGATCTACCGCGGACGCTATACGGTCGTGCTTTTCACGATGTTCTGCGAATGTATCTGGCAGGGCTACTACATCATTTCGCGCAAGCCCATTGACCGCTCGATGATCGGCTTGACCGTCTTCGGACTGCTTGTTTTTTATTTCACAATGTACTACCGTCCGCTGCGGCTGCTTGACAGAATGTTGTCGAACATAGTTTCGGATATGCCCGATGCGCTGTTTGTATTCGACCCGACGGGCAAATGTATCTGGGCTAACGAACACGGCTTGAAGCTCGCGGGTGTGGACGAGAACAGCCTTGAAGAGGTCTACGGGCGGCTGAAAGATATCTTCGGCGACTGCGCGTGTCTGTCTCACTATGCCGCGGGTTCCGAAAGCGCGGGAGAAAATATAGTTATCGGTTCGGGCGACGAGGCTTCGTACTACTCCATTGAAAGACATTCGGTAAAAGCCGACAGCAGGCATCTGGCAGGCTCTTTCCTTACGGTACACGACGTCACCGAAGAACAGCGCGAGGTAAAGCGAGAACTGTACAACTCAACCCACGACAGCCTGACCGATCTGTATACCAAGCAGTATCTTTTCGACCGCATAGAGAAAAAGCTCGCCGAGGACGAGAACGCGAAATATTACGCGGTGTTTGTCGATGTAAAGAATTTCAAGATCGTAAACGATGTATTCGGCTCCGATTTCGGCGATATCGCGATAAGACAGATCGCCGACTGGATAAGGTCTGTCGTGACCGAAGGCTGCGTATACGGCAGGCTTGCGGGAGATACCTTCGGATTGTTTATCCCCGAAGCCGATTTCGACACCGCACGTTTCGAGACCGAGCTTGCCAATTTCGTCGCCCGCGACGGCAGTGTGGAATATCATCTGCTGATACATTTCGGCGTGTACGAGGTCGATGACAGAGCTCTTGACGTTTCCGTAATGTACGACAGGGCGCATCTTTCGCTTTCGTCGATAAACGACCAGTACAAAACGCACATCGCTTACTACGACAAGGCTCTGCGCGAGCGTGTCCTGTGGGATCAGCAGATCTCGGCGGCGCTGTCCGAAGCGATAGCCGAGCGGCAGGTCTGCCCGTATTTGCAGCCGATAACCGACGCCGAGGGCAGGGTAGTCGGCGCGGAGGCTCTCGCAAGATGGATACACCCCGAGCGCGGATTTCTTTCGCCCGCATCGTTTATCCCCGTGTTTGAGAAAAACGGCATGATAGTCGAGCTCGACCGCTATATGTGGAAATGCGCCTGCGAGATACTCGCAAAATGGAAGGGCGTTCACGACGGCGTGTTCATCTCGGTGAACATCTCGCCCAAGGATTTCTATTTCTTCGACGTGGTGTCGGAGCTTAAGGCATTGGTGAAGGATCACGGCATAGATCCCGCCGATTTGCGCGTGGAGATAACCGAAACGGTCATGATGAGCGGTTCCGAAGACAGAATGAAGATACTTGCGGAGCTTCGCGAAGCGGGCTTTATCGTCGAGATGGACGACTTCGGCAGCGGCTATTCGTCGCTCAATCTGCTGAAAGATATGCCTGTTGACGTACTGAAAATAGATATGAAGTTCCTTTCGGCAGGATTGGAGGACGGCACGGATAGGTCGGTGCAGCGTTCGCGGACGATACTCAAAAACGTACTGCGGCTATCGGCTGAGCTTGACATAGCTTCGCTGACGGAGGGTGTTGAGACGGAACAGCAGTTCGCGCAGCTGGCGGAAATGGGCTGCAAGCTGTTCCAGGGGTATTATTTCTCGAAGCCGCTGCCCGTCGGGGAGTTTGAGAGCTTTGCTTTTTCGGGCTGATCTCAATATCTTTGTTTAAACTATAAATGAGCATTTACTTTAAGATAAAAGATTAAAGATAACAGATAAAAGATATAATACGCAACAGTGAAATATTAGTTTAAATTTCAAACACGGGGATTAAAGTATATCTTTTATCTTTTATCTCTTATCTTTTATCTTATTTACAAATGCTCATTTACAGTAAAATAATAACGTAGAGATTGACAATCCGCATAAAAAATGTTATAATATAAAGCAAAGGGCAGACAGACAGAGGAGTCGCGGCGCTTTGCACGTTATTTAGGTACATTCGGAGGTTCGCAGATGATAATACGAAATGTTGCCGCTGTTGTTTCGGGCATGGACGAGGAATATCCCTATCAGATAATTATGGGGATAAACAGCTTTGCCCGTGAACATAATATTAACGTATCGTACTTTGCTGCCTTCGGCGGGATAATCGACAGCAAGGATTTCGATGCCGGCGAATACAGCATATACGAGCTGCCCGATTTTTCGAGCTTTGACGGTGTTCTTCTCTTGTCGAATACCTTTTCAGATCCCGAAATAAGAAATGCGATAATTGATAAGGTAAAGGCTTCGGGTCAGCCAGCCGTTATCTTTGAATGTAAAGAGCATGAGGAATTTTACGATGTCAGCATCAACAACTATTCCGTCATGAAAAAGCTCGTGGAACACCTTATTAAAGTACACGGGGCACGGGTGTTCAATTTTATCTCGGGACCCGAGGCTAATCCCGAGGCTAAGGACAGATACCGCGCTTTTCTGGACGCTCTGGCGGAAAACGGGATAGAGTTTGACGAGGAAAACCGCTTTTTTCAGGGCTATTTCCGCAGCTACGACGGTATCCGCGCTATCGAGGAATTCGAGCGCTCGGGAATGAGCCTGCCCGACGTATTCGTCTGCGCCAACGACAGTATGGCTCTTACCGCAATGAGCAGGCTCCAGCAGGCGGGGGTAAGGATCCCCGAGGACGTGCTTATCACAGGCTTTGACAATACCTTCAACGCGCAGAATTCCTGTCCCGTACTTACCACCGTAAAGCGTCCGCTTTATTATTCGGGGGAAAAGGCTTGCGGTATCCTTATTGATCTTATGAACGGGAATCCTCAGCCGCGCAGCACCGAGCCGGAGGCTGAACCCGTGTTTTCCGAAAGCTGCGGCTGCGTTGATAATGAGATAAAGAATTTCCGCAATTTCCGCAGAGATACCTATCGGCGCATTGAACGGACGTACACAAATGTTCATATGCTCAACAGGCTTATCGCGGGGCTTTCTCGGGCGGAGAGCATAGAGGACTGCATCAACTCGATCAAACGTATGCTCGATATTATTGGCTGCAAGGATTTTGCGCTGTGTCTTGTCAGCGATTGGGAGACCAACTATAACGTTGCTTCACTTGATGAGGATCGCAACGGATATCCCATGACGATGACGGCGCCGCTTGTCCTTGAAAACGGGGTACGGTATTCGGTCAAGAGCTTCCCTGCGAAGCAGCTTTTCCCTATGCTGCCGATGACGGGAGGAAATATCAGCTATTTCCTGCCGCTGCATTTCAACCGCCGCTGTCTCGGCTACTATGTTATGACGAACAGCGATTTCCCGATAAGCAGTCTGCTTTGCCATACCATGACAATGTGTATCGGCAATGCGGTGGATAATCTTTCCAAGCTGAACGTGCTCGACCCGCTTTGCAGGATCTATAACCGTCACGGCTTCAACAAGAATGCCGATAATGTTTTCAGAGAGTGCGTCTCCGCGGGCAGTCCGATGTCGATATGCTTTATTGATCTCGACGGTCTTAAAATGATAAATGATAACTACGGTCATAAAGAGGGCGATTTTGCGATAAAGAGCATTGCCGATGCGATAGTTTTTTCCTGCAAGTCCACGGGTATTTGCGGGCGTTTCGGCGGCGATGAATTTGTGGCAGTCGGCAGAGGTGACGGCTTTATCGAAGGTTTTCTGAAAAATATGAGCGAAGCTGTTGAAGAATTGAATGAACGAGCGGGAAAGCCGTACCGCATTTCGGCAAGCATGGGTCATCTAACCGTCATTCCGACGAAAAACGACGAGCTTTTCGATCTTATCCAACAGGCTGACTGCCTTATGTACGAAAACAAGAAAAAAAGGGCAAAATAAAACGCCGCGGAGGTTTTGGTATCTCCGAGGCGTTTTTTTGTCGGGTCATATTATCACACCGTTTAAATGATCACATTCATGCTGTATTATCTGCGCAAAAAAACCGCTGTAATCCGCCTGATGCTGTTTAAGATCCTCACCCATGTAGCGGACGGTTATGTTCTGATATCTGACCGCCTTGCGCTTTCCGACAAGGGAAAGACACCCCTCTTCGGTTTCATAGCGCCCGTCGCGCTTTGTTATCACGGGGTTCAGCATGACCACATACCCCATTCCCGTATCGACGATGATAATGCGCTTGCTCACGCCGATCATGTTCGCCGCCATTCCCACGCAGCCGTCGCGGTGAGCCTCCAGTGTGTCCTTAAGGTCACGAATGACCTCCGCGTCCGCCTTTGATGCGGGCGTGCTTTTTCTTTTGAGAAATACGATGTCCTTCATTATCTGCTTAACCATAAGCAAGTCCTCCGTTAAATAATTATTTTCCGCGTCCGAGCAGCTTTCTGCCGATCGTCAGACATTCGTCCCTGTAAAAAACAAAATTTGCCGCTGTCGTGACAATACCTGCCGCCGCAAATACCGCCGCTCCGCGCAGCGCCCACGCAGGATAGTTCGCCGCGGGAAAACGCAGAACAAACGCATTTCCCGCACCGAAGATCACGGAAAACGCAAGCGCGTTCACCAAAAGCCTTCTTACTGCAAGGCGGACAGCTCTTTCAAGTATATGGAATTTGAGATATACCACATAATAAACGAACCTGAACGCCGTGGCTATAAGGGTAGCCGCCGCAATTCCGGGAAGCTGAAATCTGTGTACAAGTATCAGCGAAAGCACGATGTTTATAATCGCTTCGCCGTAAGCCGCCGCAGCTGTCTGACTGAAATGCCCCGCTGCGTGGATAAGCACCATATAAGGCAGCCGAAGCAGGTAAACTACCGCCGAAAGCATAAGCAGTCCGCCGAAAAGCGGCTCGATATAATTCGCGTCGTCGAAGCTTGCGGTGTAGATCTTCACAAACGGCACGATCATTACCATCGCGGTCGAAAACACGATATTTGTGATAAAGGAGATCAGCGTTTCGTAGTAGCTGAACGTGACATACAGCGTTTTCATTTCCTTTTTCGCGACCATGTCCCCGAAAAGCGACTCCATTCCGCCGGCAATGGAGGAGGTCAGGCTCCGCAGCTGCCCCACTACCATATTGTAAACGGAATATACCGAAACGGCGGTGAGATTCCCCGTTATCGTCAGAACGGCGGTGTCGGTGTTGGAATAGATGAAAAAAGCGATATGCTGTCCCAGTCCCGACCATTTCTGCTGTATCTCGGTATCGTCCGACCTGACACCTGTGTTGATCTTATACCTTTTTTTTACATACAGCATCATGCAGACGGGCTTCAAAATGAATACGCAGCTGCTTGCCAGCTTGACGATGATGATGTTCTGCCCGAGATTTATCAGCAATACGATCGCTATGGTGTTGAGCGCGGTGCTTCCGATAGTTATAATGTGCGTGATATATGCCTTCTGCGCCGCCTGGAGAAACAGCGAATAGGTTATGCCGATATAATACTGCGCGAAGGTCGAAAGGCTTATCACTATGACAAGCACGGCGGTCGAGAGCCGGTTCATCGCCTCGAAGCGGGAAAGCGATTTGTAGCCCGCCGCCAGTATAATAACATATGGTATGAATATCAGCACCAGTATATGGAAGAATCTCCGCACCTCAGCAAGCACCTTGCCGACCTTTTCCATGTCGTTGTCGGCGAGCGGCTTGTAAAGCGCCGTCTTTGCAACGGCTCCGATACCGCCTTCGAGCAGAACTATATATCCCAAAAACTGGGTTATCGAGGCGGTGGCGCCGTATATCTCCGAGCCGAAGGCTTTTATCAGGCATCTCGGCACAATAAATCCGCAGAGCAGCGTAATTCCCTGACATACAAGCGAAAATACGGTATTAAGGATAGCTCTGCGTTTTCTGGTATCTGCCATTTATTTGTTCCTTTACCGAATTATTTATGTCTGCGGGCGTTGTCAAAAACCGCAGACCGATTTAATTATATCATATCGCGGAAATTATTTCAATGGTAAAAGCATACAATTTCACCCTGTCGGACTTTCGGGCGCGTCGGCGCAGCAAAAAAGTGAGATCGGCTTTTCTGCCGACCTCACTCTGCATTACTTCTTGACCGAAACGGCTTTTTTGCTGCCTTTCGCCTTTTTTCTCGATACGATCAGCACCGTTATCAGCACGGCGATGACCGCCGCACCCGCCGATATTCCCGCGATCATACGAGCATCGTAATTCTTCTCCGCGGGGCGGTAGACGAATTCTCCGCCGTTTTCCATGTCGAAGACGATATAGCTGCCGTCGCGGACGTATTCCCGAGCCGCGCCGCTTACTAAAAGCTCTCCGTCCTTTACCGAGCTGCGGAACCTTATTTTCAGCGGCTCGGTGTCGCCGTTCACCGTGACCTTGTACGAAGCGTTTCGGTCGGTGTTGTCGGGCAGCGGCTCGGCGGTAAGCTTCTGACCCTCGTAGAAGATGCCCTCCGCAAGAAACTGCGGCTGATCGCCCTCCGTCGAGATCGTCGTTATCGGGTCAACGTAGCTGCCGTGAACAACACAGCTGTAATATATCTCGTCCTCGCCGATGTCGTCCCATTTCCAGTATCTTACCCCGTCCTTTTCGACCTCGGGAATGTCGCTGCTGTCAAGCCTACCGCCGAAAGGCACCTCGACCTCCGCTACGTCCCTGCCGTTTGCGATGAACGTTACCGTGATCTTCCTGAATTCGTCGGGAACGTCCTTGCGGCTTATCATCTGCTCGTAGGAAAGCGGCTCCGCAATGCCCTTTTTGCTAACGCCGTCAATGCCGCCGACGCCGTTTTCCACGAAATAGCAGCCCTTGACCTCCTTATCGACATAGCCCGCCGCCGAGCCCGCATATTCCTTAGCCGAGTCGATGTAGCTGTAAACCATGCAGTCCTCGATGACGCTGCCGCTGCCCGCGATACCTCCGATGTACTTTCCACCGCCGAGCACTGTTCGCGAACTGCAATTCTTGATCGTTCCCGCCGATTTTCCGGCGGTACCGCCGCAGTAATCGCCGTTTGCGACCTTGACCATTCCCACCGAAAGACAGTTCTTCACCGTGCCGAAATCCATGCTGCCGATGATGCCGCCCGCACATTCCTTCTTGGCGAAAATATCTCCGCTGCCGCTGCACCCTTCGATGACGGTGTATATCAGATAACGTGCGTCGCTTAACATATACTGCGAGATGTTCAGCTGATCCTCCGCGTCGAAATCTATCTCGAACGCCATCGAGCCCGCTATGCCGCCGACGTTGCTGTCGCCGTTTATGTCGGCGTTGTTCTTGCAGCCCTTGACAGTACCTTTGAGACTTCTTTCGCCGTCGTCGGAGATGTCGCTTTCAAAATTCGTCTTGATGGTCGCCACGTCCTCGACCGTTCCCGAAAAGCGGTCAAGCACCCGACCGAGACTGTCCCTTACCGTGTTGATGTTCTTCGAGGTGCTTTCGTCGTTCACGGTCTTGTCGGCGAGCCTTGACATTTCGTCTCCCGCTTTTTTCAGATGCGAAACAAGCTCGTTCGTATCGGGGACGGTGAATGTCAGCCCCGCTGCCGCCTCTCGCATTTTATCGACAAGCTCCTTTTCGCGGTCGGTGCTGATGTTTTCGCTCATGGCGTCGATGATATCAACGAGCTTTTTGGTGTCTATATCGGGAACATTCACCTCGAAAAGCTCGCTTGTCTGCGAAAGCACCGAGATCAGCGCGTCGATGTCTTTTTCAAGGCTGTTCGCGCGGTTTTCTGCGTCGGAGTAGTATTTCTCAAACACGCTGATGTCGGTCTCGGGGAGGTCTATCTCGTCCATCAGCTTTAGAATTTGCAGATATTGATCGTTGTTCTTGAAGTCTTTTTTGAACTGTTTAAGATCTTTCAGCGAGCCGATAAGCCCTATGATATCGCCGCTTTTCAGTTCCTCGCGGATAAGACGGCTCGTTTCGATGACGGATAATTGCAGCTGCGTTTCGGCGTCGATCTCACTTTTGAGAAGCTCGATCAGCTCGGCGGCTTTTTGGCTGTCGGGGGAGTTTTTCAGCTTTTCGGCAAGCTGTGAGAGCTGCTCGGAGTACTCTTTCAGCCCCGTATCGTCGGCAGCTTTGTTCAGCAGCTCCTTTGTCTGCGCAGAAATGCTCGCCGCCGTATTTTTTTTGCCCTGTAAATCATTCCGAACGCTGTCGGCGGTGTCGGAGACTATCTGACCTACCGCTTTCTTTGCTTCGCCCGCGTACTTGTCGAGGTCTTCCGCCGATTCGGAAAGCTCGTTTAAGTAGTCGCTAACGATGCCGCGCATTTCCTCAATGCTCTTCTCCGAGGCGGAAATATCGCCCGAGGTCTGCGTTCTGATCTTGTCAAGCTCCGCTCTTGCGGCTTTGAGTTCGGTGTTGATCTCTTTTAATGATCTGCGGGCGTCCTCGCCTTTTTCCTCGCCGCTGTCGATCATGGAGTCGATCTGCTCCTGCAAATTGCCGAGATCGCCTTCAAGCTCCGCCACCTTGCTGTCTGAGAAATCCCAGCAGGCGAAGGGCTCGATCTGCCCCGCTATTCCGCCGACGTCCTTTCTGCCGAGAACGTCGCCCGTGTTCTCGCAGTCCGCAAGCCGTCCCGAGGAACGCCCCGCGATTCCGCCGACGTTGTAGCCCATATGTTCGTAGCCGATCTTGCCCGTATTCAGGCATTTTTCGGCAACGCCCGCCGAAAGCCCCGTAATACCGCCGATATCGCTGATATTGCGGAAATCCTCCTCCGACAGCTCGGAAACGTCCTTCTTGGTCTCGCGGATACTGTCAAGCGCCGTGAGTCCGAAGGTCTTTTCGGTCGTTACTTCGATCTCCTTGGTGTTGACCTCGGCGGAGTTGGTGCAGGCGGTGATTATCCCGCGGTTTTCGCCCGCGATACCGCCGACCCTGTGTTCGCCCGAGGTCTCGCCCGAGAACGAACAGCCGTTTATAATGCCCGTTTCGGTATTAACGCCCGCGATACCGCCGACGCATTTAATGCCCGAAGTGTTTCCGTCGAAGGTGCAGCGCATCAGCTCGCCGCTGTTCTCTCCGACGATGCCGCCGACGGTGCATCTCGTGCCGCCGGGGATAACTTTTCCGCGAACGTTCAAATTGGTTATCCGCGCCTTATCCGAAGTGTAGCGGAAAAGCCCCTTCACCGAGCCGTCGGAGGTTATCCTTAGCCCCGAAACCGTATGCCCCGCACCGTCAAAGCTGCCCGCGAAGTAGGGGATTGTATCAAAGTCGCTGTGAGTAAGCTCGATATCGGCGGCAAGTACGAATTTCTTTCCTTCCGAAAAGCTGTCGATATTACATTTTTTTGAAAATGCCACAAATTCCTCGGCGGTAGAAATGGCTATAACGTCTGTATTATTATTCTTTTCCTCCGCGAAAGCGCCGAGCGGCATACTGCTCATAAGAAGCGCTCCGCACGCCAAAATGCTTATGATCTTTTTCATACTCTCACCACCCCGGGCTTAATTGTGAATTTGGTCTGGTCGATCAGCTTGTCAAGCATAAGAATCAGCTGCGGCAGAACGGTAAGCACCAGCACTACCGAGATAAGTGCGCCGCGCCCGATAGCAAGTCCTATGTGGCTGACGTAAACATCGCTGACCCTGAACGAGATAAGGAATCCCGCCATCGTGAGTATCGAGCCCGAGGTAAGCACCGTCGGGAAGCTCTCGCCCACCGCCTTCGACATGGCGATCTTCGGGGAATGTTCCTTTTTGAGCGCCTGAAAGCGGTTCATTATCACGATAGCGTAGTCGATGGTAGCGCCCATTTGCAGCGCCGATACTATCATATTTGTTATGAAAGAGGTGTGCAGCCCCGTGAGGTACGGGAACGAGAAGTTTATCCAGATACTTCCCTGAATAACGAATACCAGCACCAAAGAGCCCGCAAGCGTTCTGAATGTGAACAGAAGTATCACGAATACAAAGCTTATCGTCAGCAGATTGATCTTCATCGAATCGCTGCTGTACGATTCGGAAAGGTCGCGGGTGCTCGTGATATCGCCGACAAGTATGACTGTATCGCTGCCGTAGTATTTCTCGGCGATGCTGCGGAGCTTTTCGGTAAGCTCGACCGAGCGCTCGCCCTCGACGGGAACGGTCGCGGTCAGCACAAGGCGGTTCCAGTTCTCGCCCTGAAGCTGCTTGATGCCGCTTTCGAGCGTTTCGCGCTTTTCGTTTATGCTCTGCATGGTCTCCTCATCGAGATTTACTACGCCGTGGTCTATCTTCTCGAACAGGTAGAGGAACATATCAATAAGCGGCACCTCGTAGTCCTGGGTGCTGCCGAAGATAGGCGCGTATTCTTCATGCTCCACGCCGTAAGCCTGGAAAAGCAGGTCGGCTTCTTCAATGTCGATGTCAAGAAGTTCGGCAAAGCCGCGGGGAGTGTAGCTGTCGGTGAGCACATGGTCGTCGTCGATCTCGATGCTCGCCAGCCCCGTGACGCTCTTTACGTCGTCAAGCGCCGCGTATTCCTTAAGTATACGTTTTTCGTAATTGTAATTCCCCGTGGGAACAAGCACCGCAACGGTGGTGGAGTCGTCGAAGGTGTCGATTATCTTGTGCATACTTGCGCGGCTCTCGGAGTAAACTATTTCGTCAATAGTCCTTTCGGAGAACACATATTTCGTCTTTTCCGAAAAGTAGATCGAGAACGGGATTATCAGCAGGAACACCCACACAAAGCAGAATTTCGAGGAAACAAGCACCTTGCCCCACGGTTCGATGTTCGGTATCAGCGAGCGGTGCGCGGTGTGTTTGAGCGCCTTCGGGAAAAGCATGATAAGCCCGGGCATCAGCAGGAACACGGTGATAAGGCTGCAAAGAATACCCTTCGTCAGCACCACGCCGAGGTCGCGCCCGAGCTTGAACTGCATGAGGGTCAGCGCCACAAGTCCCGATATTGTGGTAAGGCTCGACGAGGATATCTCGATTATCGACTTGGAAAGCGCTTCGATAAGCGCGTCGCGGTGGTTGTCGAAAACGAGCGCCTCGTCCTGATAGCGGTGGCTGAAAATTATCGCGTAGTCGATGGCAAGAGCTAACTGGAGTATCACCGCAATAGAATTGGTGATAGACGAGATCTCGCCCAGCAAGAAGTTGGTGCCCATATTAAGCAGCGCCGCGAAGGCAAACACGATGCCGAAAATAACCACCTCGAAGTAGCTGCGGGAGGTGAAAAGCAGCACGGCGACGATAACTATCGCGGTCAGCAGGATAACGCCGCCCATTTCGTTCGCAAGCTGCTGCGAGTAGCTCATTCCGATATCCGAATAGATATAGGTATCGTAGTCTTTGAGGTAGTCGCGTATCTCGTTCATCGTGTCGATAACGCCCTGATCGGTCTGTACGTCGTTAAAGGAAACGCTCAGCAGCGCCGAGGAATTCTTGTAATGCGTAGTGGTATTGTCAAGAGTTACCGACGACACCTTGTCGAATTCCTCGATGTGTTCGGCGAGCTTTTCGGCGGTCTCGTAGGTGATGTTTGATACCATGATATCAGCCGAAGCGTAGGTGACGAATTCCTCGTCCATAATGGTGAGACCGCGCCGCGTTTCGGTGCTGTCGGGCAGGAAAGCGGTAATGTCCTCGTTGATCTTCACCTTATTTATCGAAAGCGCGCAGTAGACCGGCGCCGCAAGGAACAGCACGAAGATTATGTACCTGGAACTTACGATGATCGTCGAAACGGTCTTCATCACACCGCCGTTTTTCTTGGCGGGCTTTTTTGCGGGTACGGGCTTGACTGCCGCGGGCGGGGGAGCGCTTTCGGGCTCCGTCTGCGTCTCCTCGGCGGGAGAGGTTGTCAGCTCCTTTTCGGGAGCGGCGTTGGCACGAACTTTGTTCG
>JAILFF010000121.1 GCA_024697705.1 Ruminococcus sp. | reverse complement strand
CTGCGCAGCCTGCGAGTGTTACGATCATGCTCATCATTGCTATAACGATCATCTGCTTTTTCATAATTGATTCCTTCAAAAATAATGATTTATTGTTATTCATATTCGATCTTAACGGCCTTTGTTTTCGCCTTTCGTTCTAATAGTCTGTCAAAATCGGAAAAAAGTTTCACACCCATGAAAAAAATTTTAATAATTATTTCGGACGAGAAATTCTGCTGTAAACAGCAAAAAAAGACCGCACGGGCTCCCGTTGATGCGGGAATTTCCGTGCGGTCTTGTATTTTATTTAGGGGAACAGATCATCCGCCGATAGTAACGGTGAACTTTCTGCTGCTGAGCTTCGAGGTGTCCCATTTGCCGTTTACCTTGGCGCAGACTACCAGAGTGTATGTGCCCGATTTAACGCCCTTCGGAGAAGTGTAGGTAAGAACATTAGCCTTGGTCTGAGCCTTTACTCTCCAGCCGCCGTTCTGATAGCACGCTAAGCCGTAGGCGGTAGCGCCTTCAACAGCCGTCCACTTAAGTCTGAACTGCTTGCCCTTTACTTCGGCGCTGACAACGGGATACTTCGAGGAAGAAGTGCCCGTTCCCGTGCCTGTTCCTGTACCCGTTCCGCTGCCGCTTTTCAGCTTGCCGTATACGATGCCGCAGCCGACGGTAGACATATATACCTTGCCGAATTCGTCCATATCGCCGACGAGATAGTTGCCGTTGCCCGTGCCGCCGTAAAGCTTATCGGTGTTGATGCAGTCCCAGGTCTTGCCGCCGTCGGTCGAACGGTAGATGCCCTCGGGGTCGGTCGAGGCAGGCTTGCCGTACATATAAAGGGTGTTGAGTCCGCCTGTCTTTTCGGGAGCGCCGTAGCCTACTGTCTTGCAATAAGATACGTTATCGAGCTTTTCGCATTTTGTGCCGTCAGCCGATATCTTGTACATACCGTACCAGCCGCCCGAAACGATGATGTTGCCGTCGCCGAGATATGCCGGATCGCTGAAGCTGTCGCACATATCGTATTTGCAGACGGTCTGACATGAGAAGGTAGCGCCGTAGTCGCTGCTGTAATAGTAGCTGAAATGACATTCGTCAAAGGTGGGCTCTTTCTTGTTCGGGTCGGAATTCCAGTACTGGTTGTACTTTACGCCGGCAGCGTAAATCTTCGAGGGGTCTTTCGGGTCAACGAGTGTGTAAACGGTCTTGGAAGCGTCGATGCCTTCGCATTTGGTCCATGTCTTGCCGAAGTCGTCGGAGTAGCTTAAAGCGCCGTTCTCGCTTGAATTGAGTATACGGTAAGTGCCTTTTTTCAGCTCGGTTATCGAGAGCTTGCCGCCCTTGTAGGCAGGCGTGAAAGTATTCCAAGTCTTGCCTCTGTCGGTAGTGTAGCAGCCGCTTATGGGGTTGTTGTTGTCCGCGGTGGTGATCCTCGCCCATACGTCGGTATTCTGCGGGCATACGGTGATAGCGGATGTCGAACCCATGTTCGGCTGATACTGGAGACCTACCTTGTCCACCTTCTCGTGTACAAAGCCGTCATAGTCGCCGATAGCCGAAAGATCGAGCCCGTCGGGGGTGCTGATGAAATCGAGCGAAACGACTTCCTCGATGCCGTCCGGGTGGAAGGTGAATGTCGGGAGCTTGTCCTGATCGGTGCTCCATACGTTTTCGCAGATGAACACGCCGTTGCCCGATGTGATGAACATTCTGTCGGAGTTGCGCGGGTCGGTAACGACCGTGCCCGACCAGTGGATAGCCTTGTCAACTATCCAGTCATAGCCGCCGCTCCGGAGATAGTTTGAAATAAGGGGCTGCTCCCAGCCGGCGGTCTGTCCGGGCGAGAAGTTCTGCCAGGTCTTGCCGCCGTCAAACGAACGGAAATACTGGTCGCCCCATGTCGCGCCGTGTTCCTCAGTCCATTTCTGCCAGAGCTGTGCCTGCCATTTGCCGCAGCTGCCCGCGATAAGGTGGTCGGGATTTTTGGGGTCTGCCCATACCGAGCCGAGACCGAAATCGGGCTCGAATAACTTCGATACCGTGCCGGTCTTGGGGGAATATCTGTAAGCGCCGCCGCTTGCGCCGTTGAAGGCAAGTCCCGCGATATAGGAGATAAGCAGATCGCCGTTAGCGTCAACGTTTATTCTCGAAGGGTAAACGTCGGTGGGCAGATCGGCGCTCAAAGCGGTGAACTTGTCGTCCTTGACGTTTGCAACATGAACGTTCGTCACGCCCTTCTTGGAGGTGCCGACATAGACCTTGCCGCCGACGATGGCGATATTCGCCACGCCGTTCTGGGTATTGTATTCGCCTTCGGCAACAGCGCGGGCTACGTTCTTTGTCCACTTTGGCCAGAGGGTGGTGGTATCGAAGAGACCGAGATCGTCGTAGCCGATAACGGGCTTCCAGGTCAAGCCGCCGTCGGTGGACTTGATGAGTGCGGACTTGGAATTCTCATCGCAGGTAACGTCGCCGCCCGCATATATTATCTTCGGGTTATCGGGGTCTACCGCGATGGATTCGCCGCACTGTCTGCCGTCGCCGTTGCCCATTACCTTGATGAGGTTGGTAACGTCGATCTCCTTGAAGGTCTTGCCGCCGTCGGTGGTCTTGAAGATAACGGTCTTTTCCGACGAAAAGTAAGCGCAGCCGCAGAGGAAATAAACGGTATTGTCGTCGGTGGGGTCGATAGCCATAGCGTCAACGCTTAACAGTCCGCGGTCGGCGTCGTTGATGAAGCCGAACAGCTGCTCCCAGCTTTCGGTTTCGTAATTGTACTTGTAAGCACCGCCGACGTCGGTCCTTGCATACATATCCTTTTTGCCCGTAACGATGCCCGAAACAAATCCGCCGCCGCCGATCTTAAGAGTTCCCCATTCCATCGTAGAGGAAATATCCGCAGCGGAAGCTTTAATAACATTTTCACCTGCATCCGCAAAAGCCATTGAAGAAGCCGAAACGGTCAAAGCAAGCAGTCCTGAGATAATTTTCTTACATAAATTCATATTGTACCCCTCCACAAGTGCGCTATTGCGCGGTTTTCGTTCCGAATATGCCGTTATTTTATCATAATATTTTCCGTAATTCAAGTATTTTTTTTGAACATTCTTTACACAAATAATATATTTCTGCTTTTTATGCAAGAAAATTAACTATCTTCATAATATAATGCAATAATCGGTGTGATAATTTCAAATATTGATATTCTCCGTCCGAAAACGTTTGCTTTGAAAAAGATCCTTTGCCCGCCTTTCGACGCTTTCGGCAAGTCACCGAGAGCCGAGATACACCTCGCTCACTTCGATACTTTTGTGCATTTTAACAAAAACTTTGTTTGCATCTGCTTATTTACGGTCAATGTATTGAAAAGATCATAAAAATATGGTATAATAAATATCATTGCCGACGCTCTCCCTGCTGTCGGGCGGACGTCGGAAAAAGGAGGCGGCTATATCGACAATCTTACGCGCACCCGCGAGCAGCTGAGCTCCGCAAGGCAGCAGGCAGACGATATGCATGAACCGGCGCACATGGACGCGCTTACGGGTCTGCGAAACAAAATGGCTTACGACAAGGAAAAAGCGCGGCTCCGATTATGAGAACATAGAGAAGCTCACGGGCGAATTCAACGAACGCATGGAGATAATGACGGCTGACGATTCATTGCAGCCGTGGGAGAAGATTTCCGCGTCGCTTGGGTATGCGTTGTTTGACAAAAATACCGACAGCAGCGCCGATGATATTTTCAAGCGCGCAGACCAAAGAATGTACGAGCGCAAGAAAGAAATGAAAGCGATGAGACAATGATGCCTACCTTTCAAAGGTCGGTATAGTAAAAAGCGGCAGAGGATACGGGAACCTCTGCCGCCTTGCTTTGTCAAATTATAAAACAGGTGAAATTAAGCTCGGAAAATCAGGATATGGATATCTTCACGGCTCTGCGGTCGGCATCTTTGAGCTCCCACTTGCCGTTTACCTTTGCAGCGATAAGCAGCGTATAATCGCCCTTCTTCATCGAGGGGGAAGTGTAGGTGGTGACGCCCGCGTCAAACTGTGCCTTTGCTACCCACTTGCCCGACTGCTTTACCGCAAGACCGTACTTGGTCGCGCCCCGAACGGCAGTCCATTGGAGTCTGAACTTGCTGCCCGATACCTGACTCTTTACCACGGGATATGCGGAAGCTTTTGCTTCCTTGGGCGTTACGGTGACGGCGTTCGAGTAATCGGTGTTCCAGCTGCCGTTTATCTTGGCGATAACGGCGACCTTGTATTCCGTTCCCGCTTTAAGACCGTTAAGAACATATGAGGTGTTGTTGCCCTGAGCGAGTATCTTCCATGTACTGCCCGAAAGTCCGCAGACAGCGTATTTCTCCGCGCCTTCAACGGCAGTCCAGGTGAGCTTGACGGCATTGTCGCCCTTTTCATACGAGATCACGGGGAGCGAAGATGTAAGCTTTGGAATCACCACCGTTTTGGTATCGGTGTATTCTTTGCCGCCGTAAACAACCTTTGCGGTGTAGGTAACGGAGCCCTCTTTTTCGGTGGTCGGGGCAACCTTCTTTGAAGTTATCTTGGCTTCCTCGACAGTGCCGAAACGGCATCTCTTGCAGGTAAGGGTAAGCTGTGCGGAGGAATGATCCTCGCTCCATGTCCATTTGGGCTCGTTAAAGTCGTGACCGAGCGCGGGGATAATCGTTTCTGCGATGGTGATCTCTTCCGTCATGGCTTCGTCTTTGTAGAGCTTTCCTGTACCCTGATCTCCCCAAAATTCAATGCAGCCGGGTTTGGTGCAGGTAGGCTCGTGTGCGTTGACGTGATTGATCCTCGGTGCGACGCTGCTGCTTTCGCCGAGTTTTATGTTTTGCATACCGTTCAGTCTTGCATTTCCCGAAAGATCCTCATATACGATAACAAGAGTAAAGCCGTCCGGCTCCGCGCCGGGATAAACGCCTTTTGTTCTGCAAAGGAGCATATAATTTGTTCCCGCTACCGCCTGACTTCCGAGATAAGCTATCGGCTCGAAAGCCATGCCGCCGAGCCCCACCAGCGACTTGTATAAAGCTGCCTGAGCGGCTTCGTTATCTTCGAGCGCGGTCGAACCGTTGTTGGCTTCAAAGCTGCCGGGTTCGCCGCTGCCTTCGAGCAAGGTCTGTCTGCCTGTTATCATAGCGCTGCCCTGCAAGTCCTCATATACGTATATCAGCTGATACGTCGCGATCGGTTCGGGAACGACAGGCGCTACCTTGCAGAGCAGGCAGTAATTCGTACCCGCAACGCACTGTCTTGCCAGCACCGCGACGGTCGTACAAGCAACTCCGTCGATGTTGCGCATGATCTTGTCGAGCGCCTTCACGGCGTCGGGGTTGGCTTCGGGCGAGGTATCGCCGGTTACGATCTCCCATCCGCCCGTGACTTCTGCGGGGTAGTTCTTTCTGGCTCTGCTGAGTTCCTTGCGGCATACGGAGCAGTATACCACTTCATCATACGAGCCGTCCTCGCCAAATCTTTCCTGAACGGGCTTGCCCTCGGTGTGCGCCGCGAGAGGAAGCAGCCATGAATTTTCTTCTATCTCCGTGAGTGTATCATTATCGGCGTTGTAGGTGTAGAACTTGCCGTCGGAGCCTTTATAATACTCGGTATTGCCCTGCTCCTTGCAGGTGGATTTCTTAGCTTCTACCTTGACGTATGAGGTAATCACCGAATTTACATTTTTTTCCTCGCCATCGGCTGCGCCGACAGCTGTCTGACGGACTGTGTTATAGTCCGCGCTTGCGGTAACAGCAGGCAGACAGCCTGCCATGCAAAGAACAGCGGTCATACCCGCGAGTGTACGTTTAACGTTTTGTTTCATTTTGTATTCCTCCCTTAAAAAATATGTTATATCAAGGCAAATCGTCCCGCAGGTGTTAACGGGAAATTCGCCGTTTCGTATATTATAACAAAATATAAAGTTATTGTCAATAGGTTTTATATATTTCATTAATAATATTTCCGCAATACAAAAAAGAATTCTCTTGAAATTTTCCTCAAGGTGTGGTATACTCTGTTTTATAGTGGACAGGTCTACTATATCCGAAAAGATTATGAGGTGGAAGAATGGTCGGAGGACAATTTATAAACGCGGCTTCAGCTCCCGATAACCCCGAATGGGAGATACATACAGCGCGGCAGACGCCGCTATATCAGCGAAAAAACGAGATACGCTCTCCCTACGAGCGCGACTTCGGGCGGATACTCCACTGCCTTGCATACCGTCGGCTAAAGCACAAAACGCAGGTGTTCTTCAATATCGAAAACGACCATATCTGCACGCGAATGGAGCACGTTCAGCACGTTGAGTCGGTCAGCTGCACCATCGCGAAATTTCTCGGGCTGAATGTCGATCTGACGCGGGCGATCGCCGCGGGGCACGATCTCGGACACGCGCCGTTCGGTCACGAGGGAGAAATAGAGCTTACCAAAATACGCGAAGAGAACGGCATGGACAGATTTTGGCACGAGCGAAACAGCCTGCACGTTATCGACAAAATAGAGCTGCTCGAAAACGACAAACGGCAGCTCGACAACATGAGCCTGACCTACGCAGTTCGCGACGGTATCATCTCGCACTGCGGCGAAGTGGACGAAAACGGCATAAAGCCCCGCGCAGAAGCCATCGATCTTTCGGACTTCACCGAACCGGGGCAGTATCAGCCCTACACATGGGAAGGCTGCGTCGTCAAGCTTTCCGACAAGATAGCATATCTCGGCAGGGACATCGAGGACGCCGTCAGGCTGAAATTCATAGGACTTCCCGAGCTGCGAAAGCTGCGGCAGCTGTCAAAGAAATACGGCGAAAGAGCCATCAATACGACCGTTCTGGTACACAATTTCATCATCAGCGTGTGCGAAAACAGCACTCCCGAAAGCGGCATACTGTTAAGCGACAAATACAACGAAATGCTCTGCGACATCAAGCGCTTCAACTATGAGCATATTATCCTGAACAAGCGTTTCGACGTTTACAAGACCTACGTAAGCACCGTGATAAGGGCTGTTTACGAAACGCTGATCGGGGCGTACAGCGGCGGAGACACTATCCGCGAGCTGCTCGGGATACAGCGCTGCTGCCCGACGCTGATAACCGATTTCACCGAATTTCTCCTCAAATATATCTCGCCCGAGATCACGGACAAAAGGGCGGGCGAGCTTCGCAGATACCGCAACGAGAAAATATACGGCAGGCTTGAAAGCCGTGAAATATACGCGCAGGCGGTGATAGATTTTATCTCGGGCATGACCGACCGCTATGCCGTAGGGGTATATAACGAGCTGCTGAAATATTAAATTAAGATTCAAAGCCGACCGTCGTTTACACACGGTCGGCTTTGGATCTTTATTATTTATGATTTTCGGTATAGCTGTTCGGGGCTCACAGACATATCGTTTCCGCCCCGATATTCTCGCGGAACCTTTTGTCATGCTCGGCGAAAAGCATAGTCGGACGATAATATTCGAGCAGCGTTTCTATCTGCATACGCGAAAAAATGTCGATGAAATTTAACGGCTCATCCCATATATAAAGATGCGCGGGCGTCAGAAGACTTGCCGCGATCAGTACCTTTTTCTTCTGCCCCGCGGAATATTCCGAAATGTCCTTGCCGAACTGCGCACGGCTGAGATCGAGCTGACGCAATACCGTGCAGAACATACTGCGGTCAAGTCCCCTTTCCTCGCAGAATTCGGGGATACCGCCGCGCAGGAACGACGTATCCTGCGGAACATACGAAACGATCAGCCCCGACGCCGTTTCGCATACCCCGCCGACGGATAAGCTGTCGTCTGCCGCGAGAACTCCTGCTTTTTGCAGTATCACACGCATCAGCGTGGATTTTCCGCAGCCGTTTGCGCCGTGAAGGGCGATGCGCTCGCCTTGCTTTACGCTGAAAGTAAGTCCTCTGCAAACGGGCTCGTCCGCGCCCTTGTATTGCAGGGTGCAGCCGCGGACGGTGACGAGCGTTTCTTTATAATGCTTAAGCGGAGACATTTTCAGCGCTTTTATCTCCTCGATATCCTGAAGCAGCCCCTCCTGCTCCGAGATCTCGCGTTCTATGCGGCGTTCGGTGTTCTTGACGCGGCTCTGCATTTTCTTGGTTTTGGCGCCGATGAACGAACGTGTGTTGAGACAGCGGTCATGCTCCTTGATCGGGTCAAAGCCTATCTTTGTCCGTTCGTTCTTGTCTGCCCATTCGGCGGTGCGCTTTGCCGCCTGCCGAAGCTTTTTTATCTCCTTGCGGTGCTTCTCGTTTTCGGCTTCCGCGAACCGATCGCGGCGCTCCTGATTTTCCTTCCAGCAGGAGAAGTTCCCGTTCTGCACCATGATCGTTTTTCGATTTAGCACAAGAATGTGATCCGTGCAGGCGTCCAGCAGATCGCGGTCGTGAGAAACGAGGATAAAGCCTTTTTTCGCCGAAAGATACTGTCTTACATTTTCCCGTGCCTTCGCGTCGAGATGATTGGTAGGCTCGTCGATGAGCAGAAAATCGTTCTCCCCCGAAAACAATACCGCAAGCAGCACTTTTGTGCGCTGTCCGTGGCTCAGGGTGTCAAACGGGCGGTACAATATTTCCGCGTCCTCGTGAAGCTCCGAAAGCTCGCATATCACGCGCCAGAGCTCGCAGTTTTCGCGAAGCTCATACGCAAATTCCGCCGCCGTTTCCCGCATCTGCCCGGGTGTGATCGTATAAGGAAAATAAGCGACGGGAACGGATCTTGTAAGACTTCCCTGCCCCGAAAGCTCGCCCGTAAGCAGGCGAAGAAGCGTCGTTTTGCCCTTGCCGTTCCTTCCGATAAGCCCGAGCTTCCAGTCGGTGTCAAGCGTAAAATCGGCGTTTTCAAAGACGGGTTCGACCGAACCGTCATAGCCGAATGTCAGGTGATCGGCTCTGATCTGAGACATATACATTCCTCCTTTGAGAGTTCCGCAAATAAAAAAACGGAACTGATCGCCGCCAAACAGTTCCGTTATGTTACAGATAACCTCAAAGCACCGGACAAAGCTATCCGGCATATCGTCATTAAAAATGCAAAAAGAGGTTATGAGAACATAATCCACTTTTGGCAGCACAAACATAAAGCATATGCTTTCGCACATACTTCACCGTATTCGGTATTCATGCGATCAAAAGCGAATTATCTTCTCATCCTCTCACCTCTCTCGGAAATATGGGTATATTATATCACATCGTCACGTATTTGTCAAGCTCCAAATGAAAAACACGCATTTCGATTTCGAGTTCATTTTTTGAACCGTATCTGCGGTATTGAATAGTTGTACGGACAAAAAGGCAGTCTGCACAATTGATACGGTTAAGATTTGTTAATATATTGTCAATACATATAATAAGGTTCTGTAATCGTTGACTTGCAGGCTCGGTTATGGTATAATTTTATCGTAATATTTTCCGTCTTTTTAATACGGACGGGAACAGAACCAAAAGGAGGACTATCAATGAAATGCAGAATTAAGAAAATAGTCACTGCGGCAAGTGCTGTTGCACTGACGTTTGCGGCTACCCCCTCGATGAAGCTCTATGCGGCTTCGGTCGATGAAGCTCCCAAGGTCGTTTCGACTGCCGGCGCCGACAACACCGTTGTCAAGGCGGCTGTCAACGAGACATGGGCAGATAAAACGGTGCTTGAAAAAGATACGATCGTTGACGGCGATCTTATCCTTAAAGCCGATGTCGATCTGAACGGCTATAATCTTATCGTTAACGGCGATCTGAAAAATATATCCGGTACGATCACCCCGAACGGCGGTAATCTTGCTGTTAAAGGCAATTACGATCTCGGCAATCCCTCCGTTACTGCCGCAGGCGATACGGTATACAGCAATTGTACGGGCGGTCTTATAGTTGACGGTTCGGACGTCACTGTCGACGGAGATTTTATCACCCACAATGTTTCCGCCTACTACGGCGTTAGGCTGACGAGCGGTACTCTGTCGATCGGCGGCAATATCAACATCAACGGCGGCGTCAAGGTAGACTACGACAACGGAACAAGGATCGTTCTTAACGGAAAGGGCAAACAGGATATAAGTTTTGCGGGCTGCCCGAAGCTGAACGAGCTTGAGATATGGGATTCCGAAAAGCGCGACGTTTGCTGGCACGGCGATCTGAACGCCAAGAAGCTCGTTGCCGACGCACGTATCAAGCCCGTTGATATGAACCTGTGCGAGCTCGATATGGACGGTCACGGTCTTACCATTGACGGAACGTTCACCAAAGGAAGCGGCACCGTAGATCTGAACGGCGGTACGCTCATTGTCAAGGGCGACTTTAAACATCCTACGGGCTCTGTCGTACTGAACGGCGGCTCGCTGTGCGTTGACGGCGATTATCTGCTTGAAAATCCCGCGGCTGCCGCTGACGGTTCGATCGCTTACAGTACCTGCACGGGCGAGCTGATAATGGAAAACATCAATGACAATGTGACTGTAAACGGTGACCTCAGAACAAGATATGTTTCGATTTACAACGGTCTTAAGCTGATCTGCGGCAATCTTTATTTAAGCGGCAACGTTGATGTGAACAACGGTCTGAAAATAGACTACGAAAATGACTCAAAGATCGTTCTTATCGGAAAGGGCGCTCAGGATATCCGCTTTGAGAACTGCCCGAAGCTGAACCTGCTCGAAATATGGGATTCCGAAAAGCGCGATGTTTCCTGGAACGGCAATATGAATGTTCGCAAGCTCGTGAACGACACACGTATCTGCCCCGTCGATCTGAAACTGTGCGAGCTCGATATGGACGGTCACAGTCTTACCATTGACGGCTCGTGCTCCAAATCGAGCGGCACCGTAAATCTGAACGGCGGTACGCTCAAGATCAACGGCGACTTTGCACATCCCACGGGTTCTGTCGTACTTAACGGCGGCTCGCTGTACATTGACGCTTGTTACCTGCTTGAAAATCCCGACGGCAAAGGCGATTACAGCACCTGCACGGGCGAGCTGATAATGAATAACGCCGACGACATCGTTACCGTAAACGGCACCTTCAGATCCGCAGCGGTATCAGCTTATTACGGTCTCAAACTGAATACGGGCGTTGTTTATTTTGCAAGCAACGTTTGCGCGAACAGCGGTCTGAAAATAGACTACGAAAATGACGCAAAGATAGTTTTTAACGGAAAGGGCGCTCAGGATATCAGATTTTTTAACTGCCCTAAGCTGAACTTGGTTGAAATATGGGATTCCGAAAAGCGCTCCGTTTACTGGAACGGCGTGCTGAACGCATACAAGCTTCTTGAAGACGCTACCGTAATACCCGTTGATATGGTGATAAACGACTTCGACCTCGACGGTCACAAGTTCTTCATCAAGGGCAATGTGACCAAGGATACGGGTAATCTGAGGCTCGGCGCGGGCGCTGTGCTCGAAACGGGCAGATTCGATCAGAAGGCGGGCTCTGTCGTGCTTGACGGCGGTGCGCTGTTCATACATGGCGATTACACGCTCGCAGCCCCCGGCTCCAAGGAAGGCGCCTACAACAACTGCACGGGCTCTGTATACATGAACAACACCGACGACATAATGTTCGTCGAGGGCAGCTTCGTTACTCACAACGTTTCCGCCTATTACGGCGCGTTCTTCAACTGCGGTACTCTTCAGGTACTGGAGGACATACTCGTCGATACCAACTGCTTCCGTCTCGGCAGCACTGCCTCCCGTCAGTATACCGTACTGAACGGCAAGAGAGCACAGACGATAAAGCTCCCGAAGGGTGTTAAGTTCGATTCTCTGGAGATCAACAAGCCCCTTTCGTTCTACGATTTCAGCGAGGATAACTGCTGGGCAGAGCTGAACAACACCTTCAAAGCCGAAAACCCGAAAGTCGAGTACGCAAAGGGCAAGGGCTGCGTGAAACTCACATGGGGCGAAGCCTTCTGCGCCGACAAGTACGGCATAGCCATGTACGTTGACGGCAAGTGGAAGATGATAGATCAGGGTCCCGGTACTTCCTACGTGCTTAATAACCTTAAGCCGGGCGTAAACTACAAGGTAGCTGTTGTTGCGAGATTCGGCGGCGAATGGAATATGGACGTTTCCAACGCGATCGTTGTAACTCCGCAGACCGAGAACAGATACCCCGTTGTTAAATACCAGGTATCGGGCAGTCAGTTCCGTCTGAAATGGACTCCCGCAGACGGCGCTCAGAAGTACGGTTTAGCAGTTTACCAGTCGGGCAAGTGGGTCGCAAAGGTTCAGTTTGACGCGAACACCACCACTTACACTTCTCCCAAGATGAAGAAGGGCTCGTACACGATGGCAGTATGCGCCAAGGTCAACGGCAAATGGGATGTAGACCACATCAAGCAGAGATCGTTCACCGTTACCATCAAGTGAGCCGTATCCCCGATAAATAAAACATAACAAAAAGACCGACAGTTTCTCAAAAAGGCTGTCGGTCTTGTATTTTTTTGCAGTTTAAACGCTCATTTGTATTTATTTTCCGACCTCTTCCGTCACCAGCTTCTCTGCCTCCTCCTGCGGAAGAGGTCTGCCCCAGATAAAGCCCTGGATAAAGTCGCAGCCGATCTCCTTAAGCGTTTCGACCTGCTCGGGCTCCTCAACGCCCTCCGAGATAACGTCGAAGTCCATTATGTGCCCGATGGATATTATCGCCGATACATACTGCTTCGAGGAATCGTCTTCGTTCATTTTGTCAATGAAGGACTTGTCTATCTTAAGCAGATTCGCGGGGAATTTGTTAAGATAGCTAAGAGAGGAATACCCCGTGCCGAAGTCGTCTATCGCTATCTTTACGCCCATCGCTTTCAGCTCGTCGATACATTGCAGCGCCTTGTCAACGGAGTCTATCATGATGGATTCGGTGATCTCGATCTCCAGCTTGTCTGCGGGAACGCCGCTTTCCCGCAGAACGTTCCCGATCTCATCAAGAAAATCGTTCTTAAGCAGATGCCTTACCGAAACGTTGACGCTGAGGATAATATCGGTGCCCGTCTTCCGCAGCAGCTCTCCGAAAAACATTGCCGCCTTACGGAAAACCATTCCGTCAACCTTGTCCACAAGTCCTACTTTTTCCGCAACGGGTATGAACTCGCCGGGGCTGATAAATCCGCCGTCCGCGTTTTTCATACGCGCAAGCGCCTCGAAGCCGCGCAGCTTGTGTTCCATATTGAACTGCGGCTGAAGGTAGAAGAAAATGGTCTCATTTTCGAGCGCCTCTCTTATCTTGCCCTCGATCTCAAGCGTGCGCTCCGTTTTCAGCATATCGGGAGTAAAGCGTAAAATATGATTGCTGCTGCTCGAGCGCTTGACCTCGTGCATGGCGGTATCGGCGTAGGAAATTATTGAATCCTTCGTTTTCGCGTCGGCCGGGAACTCGGCATAACCGAAGCTCGCGGTTATATAAAGATCGCAGTCGTCGATCGTCAGGCGGTTGTGCAGCACCGAATCGTACTGCTTGATCGTTCGCAGTATATCCTCGTCGGAGGAGTAGCCGCGTATCACAAGAAAGAACTCGTCGCCGCTTATGCGGGTGATAAAATCCTTCGTGCCCGAAAGCCCCGTATCAGCTATCGTTTTCCAGCGCGAGGCTATCTCTCGCAGCACGGCGTTTCCCGTCTCGAAGCCCATTGTCTCGTTTATGCCCTTGAAGCTGTTTATATCAATGGACACGCCGACGAACTTATCGCCCTTTTCCACAAGAGATCTCAGAAGCTCGCCGCAGGCAAAGCGGTTCGGCAGACCCGTCAGTATATCCGTTACCGCCTGATAGCTCAGCTTTTTCTGATACTCTTCCATTTTCTTGTTATTGATGTAGATGATAGTGATCGCGACGATCGAGACCACATTTACAAAAATTCCCGGAAGACTTGTCCTGTTATGCTGAATGAATGTAGTCGTCATCACGGCGGGGAACTGGATAATAAGAAGGGTCAGCGCCGTAAAGTAGCCTTTTTTGCCGAAATAGAAGGTCATAAAGATAACGCATATCTCGGATATCGCCGAGAACACGCCCGCGAAGGCAGTGATCGGGATAGTGCCGCCTAAGAACGGCACCTGCGCTTTTGATCTCGAAGCGAGCATAACAACAATATTCGTGATAAGATAAGCAGCCACAAGGGCTATATAAACACCGGCAGGCGTTTTTCGCCGAGCGGACAGCCGATCGAGCGTAGCTTCGGTAGTTTTTTTCTTTTTTGAATCATGTGAATTTTGCAAACCGCGGAGCAATAGCACCACTTCCTTTCTCGCAGGATAGGTTTTATGTAACAATCATCATTCCAATCAATACCAATACTGTATATATTATACCATAAAATATATTTAACGTCAACCGTATTTTATTGTTTTTGGTGAAATTATTAAGAAAAAACAGAAAAGAAAAACTTTGACCATAATTTTGCCTTGCTTTTGATATTTGTGGTCTTTGCTAAAAAAATTAATTTATTTATATTGACTTTTGTATTTAAATGTGATATAATTTTGACAATATATATCCCTCGGTCCACTACGAAGGGAACAGATCAAAGGAGGCAATTATTTATGAAAAACAATGTATGCAAACGACTCGCGGCGACAGCTGCCGCACTCGCTCTCACACTCGGAGGTCTCGGTGCTCCCATAGCCGATACGGGCATGGCGGGCTTCGGTATCTCCGCGTCGGCTACCCCTCCTCCCGGCAGTCAGCCCGTTACTTATTACACAGACGGCGATTTCAGATATACCGTCGAAAACGGCGCGGCTACCATAACAAGTTATAACGGCAAAGAGAAAAATGTCACCATTCCCGAAACGGTCGGCGACGGGATAAAGGTCAAGGCGATCGGCGCGAGAGCGTTCCGGTGTTCGAGCATTACGGGCATTAAGCTCCCCGATACCGTTCTGATCGTCGGGGATTCGGCTTTTCTGGGCTGCAAGTACCTGACTTATGTCAAGCTTTCCGCACGGCTCCAGCATATTGACGATTATGCGTTCAGTCAGTGCGCGTTCACAAGCATAAAGCTCCCGAAAGGGCTCTTCACCATCGACGATCATGCCTTTTTCGGGTGCGAGGGGCTTACCGAGATAACGCTTACCCGCTGCGTTCAGACCGTTGCGGCGACCGCGTTCAGGGACTGCGTTAATCTGAAAGCAATAAACGTCGAAAGCGATAATCCGAGACTTGCTTCGTCTGACGGAATCATGTATAACAAAGACCTGTCCGAGCTTATGCTCTGCCCCGAAGGAAAGGACAGCTTCGATATCCCCGAAAGCTGCACAAAGATAGGCGAAAGCGCGTTTACAAACAACAAAAACATCACCTCGTTTGCGATACCCGAAAGCATCACCGAGATCGGCGACGAGGCTTTCATGAGCACGGGGCTTACCGAGATCACCGTACCCGAAAACATTACCTCCCTCGGTAAAAAAGTGTTCAAGGACTGCCGCGACCTTAAGACCGCCGATGTAAGGTCAAAGGCTTCGCAGATAGCATACGGTATGTTTGAAAACTGCCGCAGTCTTGAAAGCGTGAGCGTCCCCGAAGGCACGGAGATCATCAACGTTCTGGCGTTCAGCGACTGCGTCAGCCTCAAAAGCATAACTCTGCCCGAGGGCGTAAAGACCATCGCCGACCAAGCCTTCGACGGCTGCCGCAATCTTGAAAAGGCAGTGATACCCGACGGCGTTGAGGAAATAGGCGTGAGGGCGTTCCTCAGCTGCAAAAGGCTGAGAACGGTCGTTGTCCCCGCAAGCGTCGGGAAGCTCGGCTACCGTGCGTTCGGATATTATTACGACCCTTCCGTCGCCGCCCGCTATTCAAAGTACGATAACTTCACAATGATCTGCGCGAAGGACAGCGTCGTCGAGAAGTACGCGCAGGAAAACCGTTTCAGATGCGGATATGCCGTCACCGAGATGAACCCTGCGTTTACCGTTCAGGCGACAAGCACGAGACTGAAGATCGACTGGCAGCCCGTGGAGGGCGCGGAGAAGTACGCCGTAGCGCAGTACATCGACGGCAAATGGCAGATATTGGCGCAGAGCACGGAGACCTCGTACATCATGAAGGGTCTCGAACCCATGACGAATTACCGTATAGCCGTAGCCGCGAAGTTTAACGGCGAATGGAACATGGAGCTTTCAAACGCGATGACGGTATCTACGCTGCACATCTATCCCGAGCTTACGGCGAAGAAAATAGACGGCAGGTATTATCTGCGGTGGACGGCGGTACCGGGCGCGGAGAAATACGGCATAGCGATATGCAGGGACAGCAGCAAATGGAAGCTCGTAGCCGAGACGGACGCTGATGTACTGGAGTACAAAATATCCTCCAATACGAAGATAAGCGGTTCGTACTGGGTATCGATCTGTGCGATGATAGACGGCAAGTGGGATACGAGCAAGATCGGCGAAAGGGATAAGCTTATCTTTATCGATTGATTTTGTTTTGCGCAAATAGTGCAGGGCGGGGGCTTGCTCCCGCCTTAGTTTTGCACGAAATCCGTTCGGCAATACAAATGTTTCAAATGTTTAAATATTTGTGCCATTGTTGATTTTCTTTATTTCATTTATAGTTCTTTAAAACGATTTCTATTGACAAACAGCCATAAATATGGTATAATTTAAACATAAAAGTGCGGCTGTTTTTTATCGCCTGCACCGAAAACGTTTTCATTAATTTTTCTTGCTTATTGAGAGGAGTAATAAGTATGCTTTTAAAGAAACTCAGTGCCGCTGTTTCGGCACTTGTTATGACGGCGGGACTTTGCACCGCTGTACCGCAGAGCCTGACCGCAGACGCCGCTTCCGCTTACAACTACGCCGAAGCGCTCCAGAAGTCCATGTTCTTCTATGAGGTTCAGCAGTCGGGCGTTCTTCCCGATTGGAACACCGTACCGTGGAAGGATAACTGCATGGTAGACGAGGACGGCAACGATACCGATTTCGTAAAGGGCGGCTGGTTCGACGCAGGCGACCACTTCAAGTTCTGTCTTACCAATGCTTATTCGGCTTCGATGCTTGCCTGGGGCTACCTTGAGTACAAGGATGCCGTAGATAAGGCGGGCTTGGGCGAGCTTTACAGAAATAATCTCGAGTGGGGTCTTGACTATGTAATGGCTTGCGATCAGGGCGGCGGAAAGACCGTCGGCACTATCGGCGACTTCAAGGGAGGCTCTACCGACCATAACATCTGGTGCAGCTCGGAAGTATATCTCCGCAAACACCACCTCAACAACGGCGACTGGGAGCGTCCGTATGAT
>JAILFF010000080.1 GCA_024697705.1 Ruminococcus sp. | reverse complement strand
TAGCTCGTCCGTGATTTTTCCAAACTATGAGAGTTTTCCCGACCTCGCGCTATTGATTTGCAAAAATCGCTTCGCTCTTTTGCAAATATAAAATCGGCAATTTCCTTGTTTCCGTACAGAATTGCAGAATCTTTCGTTTCTGCTTTTTTGTACGCTTTTCTTGAAATTGCCGATTTTATTTTTTTCGTTCAGTTTTCTTTCTCCGAGTTGATTGCTTTAACCCCTCAGTCTCTGGGGGAAAACCCTTCTGAAGAAGGGTTCTCCCCCACACCCCCTTCCTAAGACTTTTGGTTTGCCATTGCTTTGCGTTTCTTTTTCAACTTCCTAAGACTTTTGGTTTGCCTTCACTTTTGGTTTGCCTTCACTTTGCGTTATTCCGCCGTAGATGTGCTGAATTCTTCTGTGCAGTATGCATCGCCATTCTCGTCGCGCTGAATGTTGTACGCCGTATCCATGTCTATATAAAGCGTGCCGTCGGGCGTGTTGTCCACCGTGCTGTCCTTGTTGACGTAAAGCCGAAGCTCCATGCTGCCTGTCGTGTAGAAATTCTCCACCGAATACCAACTGCCTTTTTCCTCGGCAAGCCAGCCGCCTACATCGAAAACCTCGCCGCTCCAGTCGGTGTTGTCAACGTGCAGCACCGAATCACTGTAATCAAATTTCTCGCTGCCAATGTACTCGGCGTAGATAAGCAGCGGCGGCATGATAGAACTGCTCCTGTTCGCGTAGTAGACGAAACGGAAATCGCCGTTTGTCTCCTCAAAACGTGCGTAGCCCTTTAATTCTCCTTCGGGAGCACTCTCGCCGATGAGCGTGTCCTTTACATCGCTGCCGCGATAGCTGCGGAATTTCAGCTGCCCGATGTCAATGCTCGGACCGCCGAAGCTGCCGCCGCCGTCCGGACCGCCGCCAAGCGTGCCGCCTTCCGTGATGTCATTGAACATCATATGTGTCATGGTGGATATCCCGATAATGCTTCCGCCGAAGAATATCAGCACGACAAGCATTACCCAGGGCGGCGCGTTCCAGTGTCTGCGTCCGCTGCCCGCGCCCGCTGTCAGCGCCGCGTTCAGCCGGCGGCGGTAAAGCACCATGTACAGCGCGAAAATTCCCGCGCAGATCAGTAATACGGCGATTACGGTAACAATAAACGATGTGGAAAAAACCATGTTTTTCATAATGCGTCCCTCCTTGGTTCTACGGAAGCCCTATGGCTTCGCGGAAAATGTAGTAGTACGACCTTGTTACGTCCACCCGCGAGCCGTCCTTCATGGTGAGGATAAATTTCTGTGTAAGCGCGGGGCGGATACTTTTTATGTGCGAAAGCGATACTATCACCGATTTGCTGACGCGGACAAATTCCGTGGGATCGAGCAGCTGTTCGAGCCGCATAAGCCTGTCGCCGAGCCGCATATCGCCCTCCGCCGTGTGAGCGATCACCTCGTGCGCGAAGCTCTCGATGTGCGAAATTTCCCCGACGGGCAGCCTGAAAAGCTCCTCGTCCTTTTTGCCGATGATGAAAGCGGGATAGGCGCTTTTTTCGGTGAGTATAAGCTCGGCGGAGTCATCGAGCGTGATACCTCGGTTTTTCAGCGCTTCCGCGATATCGGCGTATTTTTCGGGGCTTATCATAAGCCTTATCTTTATTTCCGTGTCCGACATAGCCGTCAGCTCCTTTCTTTTTGTAAAGTCCGTGTACATTTTCTTTACTGATATAAGTATATCTTATTTTCCGCACGAAATCAATACCATTTTCACCAGATGCAAATTTACGTTCACGACTTGCAATTTTACGGCGGTTATGGTATAATATATCAGTCAAGGAGGAATAAAAAATGACTGCAACAAATGAAAAAAAGCCCGACATTTTCGACAGGATAATGTCATGGGGCTTTTTAAAGCGCTTTGAGCCGTTTTACGCGGCGCATAAGGAAGTGTTGATGTATCTGTTTTTCGGCGGACTGACCACGCTTGTAAGCGTAGTGACGTTCTGGCTTGCCGCAAGGAGCTGTGCGGGTCTGCCCGTGAAAACGGTGGCGGGGGTAGAGCTTCATCTTGATATTATTGCCGCGAACGTTATTTCGTGGGTATGCGCGGTAACTTTTGCTTATATCACGAACCGCACCTGGGTCTTTGAGGACAAAGCGCACGGCGGCAGAGCGGTGGCAAAGGAATGTGCGGCGTTTTTTGCGGGAAGGGTATTTACGCTTGTTGTGGAAACGCTGTTACTGGAGCTTTGTGTAACGTTATTCATGATGAACGGGGTATTGGCGAAGATACTTGTCTCGATTGTTACGGTGATACTGAATTATATAGTAAGTAAGCTTTTTGTTTTCAAAAAAGCCAAGGAATAACGGAGATAATTCTCAGATCAGAGAAATAGAAAAAACGCAGAAGCCTGTACGAAATTGTTCGTGCGGGCTTCTGCTTTTTTGCCGCGCAAGCGGCTCATTATTAATGCGGCAATTAAACAATTTGAGAGGGTAGGGTGGCTGCACGAACTTGTTCGTGCCATTGCCCCCACCACTGTCGTCCCTCACGTTTATTGGTGATATTCGCGGTCGGGGCAAGCCTGCACGAACTGCGTTCGTGCCACCCTACACTGATAGCGGCTAAACCAATTATTTAATTGCCGAAGTAATAACTATTCACTGTTCACTTTTATATCACTTCTGCCGGGTCTGTAAAGCTTTCCGCCTTTATTACCTCAAGTCCCTCGAATTTGTCAGTTAAGCGCTTTGCAATATCCTCATGGAAAATATTCTCGGTATAATAATGCCCCGCGTCGATAAGGCAGAATCCGCCGTCAGCCGCGTAAACAAAGTCCGAATGTTTCACATCGCCCGTGATGAGCGCTCCGCAGCATTTCGCAATAGCCTCCTTGACACAGCTGCCGCCGCTGCCCGAGCATATCCCTATTCGGCTGAAACGCCCGCCGCAGTCCGTGAACCGCACCGCCCGGCAGCCAAGTGCCGCCTTGCAATGCTCCGCAAGCTCACGCGGAGAAAACTCCCGCGCCGCCTCGCAGACATACCCCATCGGCTTGCCTTCGTCAAAATCGAGCGGCTCTATTACCGTCAGCCCGAGCTTCTGCGCGAGAAGATCGTTCATTCCCCCCGCCGCCGAGTCGTAGCTCGTGTGCATACATATCGCCGCTATGCCCTTGACCGCAAGCTTTACCGCGGGGTTCTCGGGAGAAAGCGTCCGCAAAGGACGAAATATCACGGGGTGATGCGAAAGCACCAGCTCGCAGCCCTTCTCCGCCGCTTCTTCCACCACAGCACCTGTGATATCGAGCGCCGTCAGCACGCGGCTCACCGTCATTTCGCGGCTGCCCGCGCATATCCCGCTGTTGTCGTAGCTCTGCTGCCCCGAAAAGGGCGCTATTTCGTCGATAAATCTGTAAATGTCTCCGACCGTTGTCATGCTTTTCCCTCCGCTTCGTTTTCGAGCCTTTCGGCAAGCGCCGTCAGCCGCCTGCCCTCTGCCCGCACTTCCTCCGACGCGCTGACCGACATTCCCGCGCCCGCTTTGCGCAGTCTGCCCGCCCGCATCAGCAGATATTCATTCGCGTCCGCTTCGCCGGGGATAAGCCGCCCCGCCGTCAGATAACGCTCGTCGCACGGATAGCCGATCTCCCCCGCGGCAAGCTCTGCGAGCATCACCGAATAGACAAAATCCCCGTCGTGCTGCGCTTTTTCGGTAACGACCCTCCAGCCGTTCTCGTAAAGATACCGCCGAAGCTCGTCGGATTTCGTCATCGGCTGCAAAACGAGGTGGGTATTCTTCGCCCATTTGCAGCGCGAAATGATGTCCGCGATAAGCTCGCCGCCCATGCCTGCGCAAATAATGTGTGTTATGCCTTCGCCGTCCACGCCGTCGAGCCCGTCGGTGAGCACAGCCGTCACCCTGTCCGACAAGCCGTTTTCGGCAATAGTCCGCCGCGCAAGTGCGAGCGGCTTTTCGTTGATGTCGCAGGCGAGAACGCTTTCGCATATCCCTTCCGCCGCGAGATAAGCCGCCAGATAGCCGTGATCGGTACCCACGTCAGCGGCGCGTTTTTTTTCGTCAATACCCGCGAAGCCGTCGGCGGCGATAAGCTCGGCGCAGACGGCAAGGCGCTTGTTTTCCAAAATCATATTATCAGCTCTCAATCAAGATAAAAGATAATAGCAGATAAAAGATAAAAGATAGTTTTCCCGACAAATATCTTTTATCTTAAATCAAATATCTTTTATCTCTTTATCTTTTATCTCTTTATCTTTTTATGTGTCTGCCAGTGCCTTTATCAGCCCGCACGCCCTGTAATGCCGCAGCGGATATACCTCCACCTGCACTCCTTTTTCCTCCGCAAGCTGATAAATATGCCCCAAATGCTCGTCATCGTCAAGGCTGTGAACAAGTATCTTCCACGGGATCCGCCGCAAAAGTACCCGCGTAGTCTCGCCTATCCCCGGCTTTACGAAATTAATGTCCGCAATGCCGAAATGCTCCGCCACGCCCTGCACCTCTCTGAGTGCCGTTTCGCTTGTATCGGGGTCTTCGGGAAAAACAAGCTTGCTGTCAAAGTGCTTTTCCACCTCGTCGATAAAGCGGTAGCTCAGGTCGTGCTCGGCAAATTCCTCGTAGCAGAGCGCTCCGTCGAAATCGTCCTTGCCGATCAGGTCGGGACGGCGGAAGGTTCGGCTCATCAGTCCCGAGACCGTCGAATTAAGGCACGAGCTCGGTATCATGAAATCGGCGTGAGTGCCGCAGATACCCGCGACGTGCGCGGGGTCGGAAAGCACCGCCACGGTCGGGTCAACGCCCGGATAAGGCTTCATGGCTTCGAGCAGCTGCCGCTGTATCGCGCCCTTGCCCGTCCAGCCGTCGATGAACTGCAAGTCGCGGGGTTCGTGTCTTTCGAGGATATATTTCATGGCGTTGTCGTCGATGCCCTTGCCGCGGATTATCGAGATCGTGTAGTGCGGCGGGTCGATGCCGTAAAGCCGTTTGAAAAAGTGCTTAATGATTATGCCGACGGGCGTTCCCGCTCTTGCGAGGGACACCAGCACGGCATTTTCGCCCTTATCGGCGTAAATTTTCTCGGCGGTGAGGACTGCTGCGCGGGCGGTATGTTCGGAATATTTCTCCAAGCCGCGGAAGAAGGTCTGCAAGTATTCCTCGCTGGGGAGGTGTTCGCGGGGTATCATTTCCGAGTAATGAACGCCGCTTTGGATCATGCGTTCGCGGTCGATGTTTTCCATCGGCTGAACGAGCCCCGTAATATCTTTAAGAAGAACGGTCACGTCCTCCGGACGATAGGAAGTCCGCATTTTATCGCTCCTTTATAATAGTATAATAGACCTGTCCGCTAACCCTCGCACAGCGTATGACAAAATCTTTTACCATGCTGCTGCGTTGTCCTCCTCACCGGGCGACAGCCCGCTTTCGTCGTCCGCCTTGCATCATGGCAAAATCTTTTGCCATACGCCGCACG
>JAILFF010000066.1 GCA_024697705.1 Ruminococcus sp. | reverse complement strand
TATATATCGGCGGGAAAAAGGTCTGCGGAATACTTACCGAATCGTCCATTATAGGAGAGAAGACCGCGTGGGCGGTCGTGGGGATCGGGGTAAACATCACCGAGCCGCAGAGCGGATTTCCTGCGGAAATAAAAGACCGTGCGGCGGCGCTTTTTCCGTCGGACGGTGTTCTGCCGCCGCTTTTCAGAGAAAGATTCGCGGCGGAGCTGCTTTGCACGTTTGAAAAGCAGACGGCTCTTTCGTGGGAAAACACGCTTGACGAATACCGCAGGCGCTCGTATCTAACAGGGAAGAGGATATGCCTTTCGGACGGACGCTCAGCCACAGCCGTCGGCATTTCCGAAAGCGGCGGGCTTGTCGCGGAGCTTTCGGACGGCGGAAAGATCGTGATCGAATCGCAGTTTTCGGTAAAGGAAATCGATCAGCAGTAAAAATGCTGAAAAAATGGCAGAATAAAGTTGAATTAATGTTCCAAAGCTGTTGACAATGTGAAAGAAATATGGTATAATATAAAAGTATATTTGATTTGTATACAATTGCTTGATTATTATTGTTTTGGGAGGCTTTTTTGAAAATGGTCACTTTCAGAAAAAGCGTTGCCGCTGCTTCTGCGGCATTGCTGATTGCTTTTTCTTCCGTTCCTTTTGGTACGGCAGCTGCGGATTTTGATTACGGAGACGTTGCTGCTGTGAATGAAGCGTATGCAGAAACTCAAAGCGCCGACGCTCCGTTCATATACCCTTCCGATCTTATCACTCCTAACCCCGAACCCGATCCCGCAGACAGCGGCTCTGCCGATAACTCTTCAAAGGTCACGGTCGGGAATATCACTGCTTTCAAGGCGACCGAAGTCACCGAAGAAGGTTATCTTTTAAGGTGGAACACAGTAACCGGAGCCGACGGTTACCGCCTTTATGTAATGAAAAACGGCAAGCCGACGCTCTTCAAGACCACGAACAAGACCGGACTTAGGGTAAAGGTCAAGCCCGGTGCCAGGAATACCTTTCGCGTCTGCGCATATAAGAACAACGGCAGCGAGAAGGTCGAGGGCGGATATTTACAAAAGCAGTTCTCGTCGAAGCCCGAAAGAGTCGATGGCTTTTCCTATAAGCGCACCAAGCGCGGAGGACTTTATTTCTCGTGGGAGCCTGTTCAATACTGCACGAAGTATCAGTTGTTTTACTGCACCGAAAAGGACGGCAAATACGAGCTTTTCAAGGAAGTTTCAAAAGACAAGACAAGCGTAAACACAGCTATGATGCCGAAGGGAAAGATGCTCTACTTTAAAATGAGAGCAGTTACCGTCGCAAAAGATATGACTGCTTACGGCACTTGCAGCAAAAAGCTCAAGACCACGGTATTCAACACCATGAGCGTTGACGAGGTTATGGACAGCTATACCAATTCGCGCACGGTAAAGCTGGTGAACGCGCAGGGATTCACACTTTCCGAATCGAACAGGCAGAAACTTTTAACTCAGCTGACGTGCTTGGGCGGCGATACGGGTTATGTTCTTTACGATATCGACAGCGGCGCGGCGATCTGTTACAATGCCGATCAGTATTTCATGCCCGCCAGCAGCGTCAAGGCGCCGTTCATGATGTACGGTCTGAAAAAAATGGATCAGGGCTTTTCAAATCTTGATACGCTTGTTACTTATACCTCCGCTCAGAAACACGGCGGCACCGGTATCATTCAGAACGCCGCTTTCGGTACGCAGTATACGATCAGGACGCTTTATCAGTACATCGCCGATTACAGCGACAACGTCGCTTATTATATGATACAGGATCATTTCGGTATCGATGGGTATAATAAGTATATCGCGTCGCTCGGCTGCAAGACTTCGCTCAAAACGGGCGTAGACCGCTGGGGCGAGGTATGCGCCACCGATGCCGCAAGAGAATGGGACGATATCTGGACCTATCTCAGAAGCGGCAAGCAGGCGGCTTTCGCAAGAAAGATCTATTCAAGCACCTGTGCGGCGAATTTCAGAAATCAGCTCGGCAGCAAGTACACGGTATATGAAAAGAGCGGCTGGACCGACGGCACAAACGGCTATCACAACGAAACGGCGCTTGTTCGTGCGGAACACCCGTACATAATAATCTGTCTCTCCAATCGTTCGAGCTCTCAGCGAATGATGGACGTGGCAGCGGTTTCCGAAAACATCCATAATGAGATGTGGAAATATTTCAAATAATCAATAATATATGAAAACAAGCGCAGGCTGCGTGAGATTCGCAGACTGCGCTTGGTAATGTTATGATTTCATCGGAAGGAAGAGGTTAATATGAGTGAAGAATGTACTCACAATTGTGAAAGCTGCTCTGCGGATTGTTCGTCACGCAAGGGCGGCGGAATCGAAAAAGCAATGCCGCATTATATGTCGAGCATAAAGAAGGTCATAGGTATCGTAAGCGGAAAGGGAGGCGTAGGCAAGTCGCTGGTAACTTCTCTTATGGCAGTCAGCACCCGCCGAAAGGGGTTCAAGACCGCCGTTCTTGACGCGGATATAACGGGACCTTCGATACCGAGAATATTCGGCATAAACGAGACCCCCATGACGACCGAGGACTCCATTTTCCCGTGCGAAAGCATGGCGGGAACTAAGGTAATGTCGATAAATCTGCTTATGGAGAACGCTGACGAGCCTGTCGTTTGGCGCGGTCCGGTTATCGCGGGAGCGGTAACGCAGTTCTGGACGGACGTAGCGTGGGGCGAGGTCGATTATATGTATGTCGATATGCCTCCCGGAACGGGCGACGTGCCGCTGACGGTCTTCCAGTCGCTGCCTGTTGACGGCATTATCGTCGTTACAACGCCGCAGGATATGGTAAAGATGATCGTCAACAAGGCAGTAAGAATGGCTGAAATGATGAATATCCCGATCCTCGGTATCGTCGAGAATATGAGCTATATCAAATGTCCCGACTGCGGCAAGGAGATAAAGCTTTTCGGCGAGAGCCACGTTGAGGAGATCGCTGCCGAGCATAATTTAGAGGTGCTCGCGAGACTGCCGATAGCCCCCGAGATCGCGGAGCTTTGCGACAAGGGCGAGATCGAGGAGATACCCGCAGGACTTGTTCCCGACGCGGATATTGTGCTTAAAAAGCTTTAAAATCAAGGCGCGGAGCGTGTGTCGTTCCGCGTTTTTCATTTCTTAAGCGTATTGACATTCGCGGAATACTGTGTTATTATATTATATGAAACATTTGCTTGCTCGGAGGTGGATCATCTGAAAAATGATAAGTTCAACGAAATGGTATATTTGACTATCGGGCGTCTTTGTGACCTGAAAAAACGCCGACTGAGCGTCTGCAAGTGTAACGCGGAAAGTGCGCGGCTGCCGCAGGAGTTTGACGGTTTTCGGATAGTTCATCTTTCCGATCTGCACAGTAAATGCTACGGTGAAAACGATGCAGAGCTTGTAAGGGTCTGCGCCGCTCTTAAGCCCGATATGATCGCTTTTACGGGAGATCTGTTCAGCCGCAGCAGCGATATGGAGAAGATACTGAGCCGCCTGCCGCTGATGAAAGCACTCGGAAAACTTGCGCCTGTCTATTATATATGGGGAAATCACGAGGCTGATATCAAAGATAAAGCCCTGCTTATGAACGACCGTCTGAGGGAGCTTGGCATAACAGTCCTGATGAACGATAAGGCTCGAATCGTGCGCGGGAACGCACAGATAGAAATTGCGGGACTGGCGCTGCCGTCAAGGTTTTACCGCTCTCCCGACGGATCATATCGCAAGCTGCCCGATGTTACGGAAAAGATAATCGAACATCTATTGGGGAAAAACGACCGCAGGAGCTTTTCGCTGCTGCTGGCGCATAATCCGCTGCCGTTTCCGAGCTACGCCGAATGGGGCGCCGATCTGACGCTTTCGGGACATATACACGGCGGCATGATACGGGCGTTCGGGATAGGTCTGCTTTCGCCCGAAAGAAAGTTTTTCCCGCGCTACACAAAAGGGCTTTACCGTTTGAGCAAATCGGGCTCGCAGATGGTGGTATCTCCGGGACTCGGAAAATTCAGGCTGAACAATCCCGAGACAGTAATGCTTTGTGTTCTCAATAAGCGCTGAATTATATACTGATATTTGTTATATAAGGAGAATTATTTATGACGACAGAAGACAGACTGCTAAAAGAAAAACTGGCGGCGTATTTCGACGAGCATTTTGACGAGATACTTGCCGACCTTTCGGAGATAATGAGCATTGATTCGTCGTTCAGCACGCCTTCGGAGGGCAAGCCCTTCGGCGAAGGCTCGGCGGCGGCTCTCGCGTGGGGAGCGAAAAAAGGCGGCGAGCTGGGGCTTAATGTCAGGAACTTCGACAACTACGCGGTATCCATGACCTGCGGGGTGGGGGAGCCTGTTCTCGGTATCCTCAGTCACCTCGACGTGGTTCCCGCGTCGCCCGAAGGCTGGCAGCACACGCCCTTTGCCTGCACCGTAGACGGCGGGTACATCTACGGGCGCGGCGCTATCGACGACAAGGGACCCTCTGTGGCGGTGCTGTGGGCGGTAAAGGCGCTCAAAGAGCTGAACGTGCCGCTGACAAAGGCTTTCCGCGTGATCTTCGGCGGCAACGAGGAGCAGGGCTGCAACGATATCGCGTACTATCAGACGAAGGAACCTTTCCCGCCGATGGTCTTCACACCCGACGGCTCTTTCCCCGTACTTAACTGCGAAAAGGGCATGATTCATCTGACGTTTTCTGCACCGTTTGAAGATACCGCGATCACTTCCATCAAGGCGGGCACTGTGATAAACGCGATACCCGACCGCTGCTCGGTCACGGGCAGCTCCGAAAACTTTGAATATGCAGGCAAGCCCTCGCACGGTTCGCGCCCCGAGAACGGCGATAACGCTATTACCAAGTTTCTCGCGGCGTACAAGGGCGGCAGCGAACTGCTCAAAGCCCTTGCAAGGCTTTTTCCGCACGGCGAATTCGATGGCAAATCCTGCGGACTGGGTTTTTCCGACGAGATAAGCGGTCAGATGACCTGCGCCCTTACGATGCTGAACACATCGGACGGAAGGCTCTGCGGCGGCATAGACATTCGCTACCCGATCGACCGAACTCTTGCGGAGATCAGCGGCATCATCACCAAAGCGCTCGAAAATGCAGGCTTTGCCGTTGATGAGTGCGAGGGCATGGAGCCGCATTACGTGTCTGCGGACAGCCCCCTTGTGCAGACGCTTTTGCAGGTCTACGAGGACGTCAAGGGTGAACGCGGCGAGCCTGTTTCGGAAGGCGGCGTGACCTACGTTCACAACACGCCCGGCGGAGTGGCTTTCGGCGCAGAATTCCCGTGGGAGGACAACCGTATGCACGGCATCGACGAAAGGGTTTCTATCGAGACTTATAAGCTTAACCTGAATATGTACGCAAACGCCATAGCAAGGCTTTGCAGGTAATCACATTTTTGCAAAAATGCTGTACTGTAACCTTTTTGCACAATTTGTATATATAATTAACTTTCTTTTTCCGTTCTGTCATTGACAGAAAGCAGATAATATGGTATAATAATTATTAGCGTAAACATATAAAACGGCTGAAATTGTGGCTGATTTATACAAAATAAATATATTTGTCGCTGTCAAGATAAATTGCTTGATAGTTATTTGCACTTTTAATTGTTAATCATTTATGTAAGGATATTTTACTTTACATACCTATTCCAATGTAAAATCAAACTGTTTTACAGCAAATGTCGATCGTGACCTGCATTTTGATTTGATGAAATATTTTATATCGGAGGAAATATATATGAAGTACTACATAGGAATTGATCTCGGAGGCACCAATATCAAAGCCGGTGTCGTTTCGGAGGAGTTCGAGATCGTAGCAAAGGCTACCTGCAAGACCAATCTGCCTCGTCCCGCAGAGGAGATCTGCGAGGATATGGCAAAGGTCGCTCTGGAGGCTGTCAAGGAGGCGGGGCTTACACTCGATGACATTGAGGCTGTCGGCATCGGCACGCCCGGAACTGCTAATTCGGCAGACGGTATCATCGAATACTCCAATAATCTCGGCTTCAGGGATTTCCACGTTGTTGAGCTTATGAAGACCTTTATCGACAAGCCCTGCTACGTTGAGAACGACGCGAACGCCGCGGCATACGGCGAATATGTGGCAGGTGCCGCGAAGGGCTCTGACAACGCAGTCTGCATCACGCTCGGAACGGGAGTCGGCGGCGGTATCGTGATCGACGGCAAGATCTATTCCGGCTCGAATTTCGCGGGTGCCGAGATCGGTCACATGGTCATCGACCCGAACGGTCCTCAGTGTACCTGCGGTCGCTGCGGCTGCTTTGAAGTATTTTCGTCTGCGACGGGTCTTATTCGCATGACAAAAGAGGCGATGGACGAAGACAGCACCTCGATAATGCACAAAATGACTGAGGAAGCCGGCAAAGTCTCGGCACGTACAGCGTTCAACGCCATGCGCGAGGGCGACAAGGCGGGCAAATCTGTCGTTGACAAGTATATAAAGTATCTCGCCTGCGGTATCACCAATACGATCAATATTTTCCAGCCCGATATTCTCTGCATCGGCGGCGGAGTCTGCAACGAGGGCGATCCGCTTCTCCTGCCGCTCAAGGAGCTTGTCGCGAAGGAGGTATATACCAGGACTTCCTCCAAAAATGCGGACATCGTAATAGCCAAGCTCGGAAACGACGCGGGAATTATCGGCGCTGCATTTTTAGGACTTAACAGGGGTTGATAAAATGAGTTCACGCAACAGCATTAACGAGTTTTTTCAGGATCTCGGAAACGGCGTTGCTAAGGCGGTCGATATTGTGATCGGAAGTGAGCCAACGCGCTTTACCGAGAAACTCAACAGAGGTATCTCCGATATGGAGGAATCGTTCAACGGGCTGGGCAATCCGCCGCCTTACGGCTACGGTCAGCCGCCTTATCAGAACGGTTATCCGGGTTATCCCGGCGGAGCTCCCGGTCAGGGTATGCCGGGGCAGCAATATGGATATCAGGGAAACGGCATGGGTTATGCTCCCGGAAACGGCGGTTATATGCCCGGAAACGATCCGTACCGTTCGCCAAATCCGAATCCCAATGTTTATGTGAACAACGGTCCTCAGCCGAACGGTCAGTACGGACAATACGGGAATCCAAATCCATACGGCTATGCTCCTCCGCCTCCGCCGCCGAGACCTCAGTCTCAGCCGCCGCCCAAACCGCTATACGGTCAGGGCGGCAGATGCGTTCCGCCCGAAGCGCTGCTGAACGACGGTTCGCCGATCACGCGCTATGTGACCGTTTCCGAAAGCTCGGGCAAGGGCATGAGCTTCGAGCTGCCACCGGAATTCGTGGAAATGTCTACCGGGTCGGGCGCGGAAATGTTCCATATGTACCGTGCCGACGAGGGTGATTTCCGTTCACCGCGTCTGGTTAAGCCTTACATCTGCATTATCCCTGCCGGTGGCGGCATACCGCTCGCGGAGGACTGCACATCGGCTTGTATCGGGCTTATGGAGATACGCTCGAAGGGCTGGGTCAACTATCGCGGCAAGGCGGCAAGGTACTACGGCTTTACCCGACGTGACGAAAGCCGTCAGCTTTTGGTGCTTTTCTGCGAGCCGAATGTAGTTGGAACACCTCTCGGCAACAAAATGATAACCGTTCTCGATCACGCTGCAGAGACCTATCGTGAGGGCTGATATAAAAATATGAAAGGAAACGATAATATGGAGTATTTTGAATCCGTTCCCGAGATAAACGGCTATGAAAGAGTTTTCTCGGATATGTCGGAAAAGAGCTTTGAGCTGCCGTCGGTGGGTTTTATTCTTCAAAATTATGAAACGGCTGCTATGGAGGTCGAAATGTGTTTCCAATACTGCGGAGATAATACAGGCGAGGACGCTTTTGACTTCTTTGGTGAGCTGATGAGCAAGGATATTTACATACATATCACGGTGCAGGACGCCGATACCGACTCTGTTCCGACAATACCCTGCGCTGTCGGCAAAATGACGGCAATGTCTGACGGCTGGGTAAAAAAGTGGCGCGACGGAGTTGTGAGATATTACAAGTTCACCGATAATGAGGATATGGAAATGTGGCTAATGGCTTCCGCACCCGAAAACGTTCTCGGTACTCCGCTGCAAGCGTTTCTTGACAAGGCTCTTGACCATGCGGCAGAGACTTTCACCGAATGAAATACAAAAATATTAATATAAAGAAGGTAATCATAATGGCTAATGAAAACAAATCGTTCTTCTGCGACGGTGCAGACAAGGCTCCTCAGCGCTCACTGTTCAACGCGCTTGGAATGACAAGGGAAGAAATGAACCGTCCGCTGGTCGGCATAGTATCCTCTTACAACGAGATCGTGCCGGGTCACATGAACATCGACAAGCTCGTAGAGGCAGTAAAGCTCGGCGTTGCGATGAACGGCGGAACTCCTGTCGTATTCCCCGCGATAGCGGTCTGTGACGGTATCGCGATGGGTCATCAGGGCATGAAGTATTCCCTCGTTACCCGTGACCTTATCGCCGACAGCACCGAATGTATGGCGTTGGCGCATCACTTTGACGCACTTGTTATGATACCCAACTGCGACAAGAACGTTCCCGGTCTGCTGATGGCTGCCGCGAGAGTAAACGTACCGACGATCTTTGTTTCGGGCGGTCCGATGCTTGCGGGTCACGTTCAGGGCAAAAAGACTTCGCTTTCGAGTATGTTCGAGGCGGTAGGCTCCTTTGCGGCGGGCAAGCTCGATCAGGATGGTCTTGACGAGTTTGAGAACAAGACCTGCCCGACCTGCGGAAGCTGCTCGGGTATGTACACCGCGAACTCGATGAACTGCCTGACCGAAGTTCTCGGTATGGGTCTGCGCGGAAACGGCACTATCCCCGCCGTTTATTCCGAAAGAATCAAGCTTGCCAAGACCGCAGGTATGCAGGTAATGGAGCTTTACAGAAAGAATATCCGTCCCCGTGACATCATGACAGAAAAAGCTTTCATGAACGCTCTCACCGTAGATATGGCGCTCGGCTGCTCGACAAACTCCATGCTGCATCTGCCCGCTATCGCTCACGAGTGCGGCATAGATCTGAATCTTGACATTGCAAACGCTATCTCGGCTAAGACTCCGAACCTCTGCCACCTCGCGCCTGCGGGTCATACCTATATGGAAGACCTTAACGAAGCGGGCGGCGTTTACGCGGTAATGAAGGAACTGACCAAGAAGGATCTGCTCAACACCGATATCATCACCTGCACGGGCAAGACCGTTGGCGAGAACATAGCGAACGCCGTGAACAAGAATCACGAGCTTATAAGACCTATCGAGAATCCCTATTCGGAGACAGGCGGTATCGCCGTTCTTCGCGGAAATCTTGCTCCCGACAGCTGCGTAGTTAAGAGAAGTGCCGTTGCTCCCGAGATGCTCGTTCATGAGGGTCCCGCCAAGTGCTACGACTGCGAGGAGGACGCTATCGAGGCTATCAAGAGCGGCAAGATCGTCGAGGGCGATGTGGTCGTTATCCGCTATGAGGGTCCCAAAGGCGGTCCCGGCATGAGAGAGATGCTCAATCCTACCTCCGCTATAATGGGTATGGGTCTCGGTTCTTCGGTCGCGCTTATCACTGACGGACGTTTCAGCGGCGCAACAAGAGGCGCTTCGATCGGTCACGTTTCTCCCGAAGCTGCTGTCGGCGGTCCTATCGCGCTTGTACGCGACGGTGATATCATCTCGATAGATATTCCCGCGAATACGATCAACGTCAAGGTATCCGACGAGGAATTAGCGGCAAGAAAAGCCGAGTGGAAGCCCAGACAGCCCAGGATCACCACGGGTTACCTCGCAAGATACGCCTCGCTTGTTACTTCGGGCAACACGGGCGCTATTCTTAAAAGCGGCAACTGAACTGCCGTAAGCAAAATCTACGGAATTATGAAAGGAACGAAGGTCTAATGAAGGTTTTAAAAGGTATTTTAAGATTTATACTTGTGGTTATCGCAGTTGTTTTGGTATTTGCGATAGTAATAGTATGTTCATACGTTCTCGGTTCTCCCGATACCCAGCTCGGCTCGGAGACCCGTAAGGTAGTATCTGGTCCCTGGACCGAATATGCCAATGATGATCCCAACGCAGAACTTTACGTATTTGATCTCAATCAGCAGGGCGAGTTCAAGATAGTGAAAGGCGAGAAGCAGATCGCTGACGGCTGGTTCAAGATCGATGAAAAGTCCCGTAAGATCAAGATGCTCATGCTCCCCGATCACTACACTGAGGAGTATGCAAAGTTTGTTAAGTTTAAGGTACTCTCCGAAATGTCCTATTCAAACCTTGAGTTCCAGCTCAAAGACGCTGAATTCGGCAAGAATCCTTCGATAATAAAGGATAAGGAGCCTACTATTTCCTTCCTTATGAGCGCTGCTGACGGCTCGTCTGCCGATTCTCTTGTACTCAAATGCAAGATGTATGAATACACTCTCGACCTGTACGCTTCCGAGCACGACCTTACCAAGGAAAGATAATCATTCTTTCAATAACATTTATTACTATGAAATTATTTCTTAAAAATGTCCGCGCCGTTGATCCTCTTTCGGGGATCGACGGTACTACGGATATAATTATCGAAAACGGGACGATTAAAAAGATCGCGCCCGATATTCCCGAAGAGCTTTCGGACGGAGCTGAACTGCTTGACTGCACGGGACTTTGTGCGATTCCGGGACTGTTTGATATGCACGTTCACTGGCGCGATCCCGGATTTACCGAGAAGGAAGATATTATCTCGGGAGCGGCGGCGGCAAAGGCGGGCGGAGTTACCGGCGTACTGCTTATGCCGAATACCAAGCCGCCTGTCGATAACGCCGATACTGTCAAGTATATCATCGCCAAAGGCGCCGAAACGGGGATAAACGTTTATACCTCAGCTTGTATAACAAAGGGTATGCAGAGTAAGGAGCTTTGCGACTACGATGAGCTTATCAAAGCAGGAGTATTCTGTATCACCGATGACGGCAAGCCCGTAGAGAACGCTGAGCTGATGCGTAAGGCGCTTGAGCTGTCCGTGAAAAACGGCTTGTGCGTTTCCTCGCACTGCGAAGACCTGAATATCATTAACGGCGGCATCATAAATAAAGGCAAAGTCTCCGAAGCACTCGGCGTCAAGGGCATGGACAGGGCAAGTGAGGATTACATCACTGCCCGCGAGATCGCTCTTGCGGCAAGCTGCGGCGCTCATGTGCATATCTGCCATGTTTCGACAAGAGGCAGCGTGAATATCATCAGGGCGGCTAAAAAAGACGGCGTGAACGTCACCTGCGAGACTGCGCCGCATTACTTTACCTATACCGAAGAAAAGCTAATGAGCCGCGACGCGGATTACCGTATGTCTCCGCCGCTTCGCACGGAGGACGACAGGAAAGCAGTTGAGGAAGCGCTTCTTGACGGGACTATCGACTGCATAATCACCGACCATGCGCCGCACACGGCGGAGCAGAAGGCGGATTTTCTTACCGCGGCTAACGGTGTGGTTGGACTTGAGACCTCGCTTGCGGCTACTCTTACGCATTTTTATCACAGCGGAAAGCTTGGTATTGACGATATAGTAAGAGTCATGGCGGACAATCCGCGCCGCATACTCGGACTTCCGCCCGTTAAGATCGCCGAAGGAGAAAAGGCGGAGTTGTGTATATTTGACCCCGATAAAAAATGGACAGTCGAGCCCGACAAGCTTCATTCGAGATCAAAAAATACCGTATTCAAGGGCGAGACCTTTACCGGCAAAGTCGTTTATACGATCTGCGGAAGCGCCGGTATCGTATATCGTCCGGAGGAGTGAACATTATGGCATTTGACAGACTTATCGAAAATATTGTAAAGACACAGAACCCCTCGGTCGTGGGACTTGACCCCAAGCTGGAATATGTCCCCAAGTTTATAGTCGAAAAAAGGATCGAAAAGCACGGCAAAACGCTTAAGGCTGCCGCAAAGGCTGTCCTCGATTTCAACAAGGCTATAATCGACGAGATACACGACATCTGCCCCGCGATCAAGCCGCAGGCAGCCTACTACGAGATGTACGGCTACGAGGGAGTCAAGACTCTTTACAAGACCATTCAATACGCGCAGGAAAAGGGGATGTTCGTCATCACTGACGGCAAGCGTAATGATATCGGCGCGACTATGGAGGCTTATGCGGCTGCTCATCTGGGCTTCTGCGAGGTGGGCGGCGAACAGCTTGAACCCTTTGGCAGCGACGCGCTCACGGTGAACGGATATCTCGGTACCGACGGTATTTCTCCGTTGCTTACCCAGTGCAAGGCTTACGACAAGGGCATTTTTGTGCTTGTCAAGACTTCCAACAAGTCAAGCGGCGAATTGCAGGATCAGAAGCTTGAAAGCGGAAAGACCGTTTACGCCGCAATGGGCGATATGTGCGAAACATGGGGCGCTGAGGTAATGGGCAAATACGGTTACAGCGGCGTCGGAGCTGTTGTAGGCGCTACCTATCCCGAACAGCTTGCTGAAATGCGCAAGGCTCTGCCGCATACGTTTTTCCTCGTTCCGGGCTACGGAGCGCAGGGCGGCGGCGCGGAAGGTGTTTCCAAAGGCTTTGACGCCAACGGACTCGGAGCTATCGTCAACAGCTCACGCGGAGTAATGTGCGCTTACAAAAAGGAAGAGTGCGACGAGCACGATTTCGCTCAGGCGGCAAGAAGAGAAGTTATCAGAATGAAAGAGGATATTATTTCCTTCCTTCCGAAGATAGTTCTTCCCGAATAACAGATAATTTGCAGGCTCTCTGTTTGAGAGCCTGTTTTTTATTGTTAATCTATGATAATATATGTTATTATTTGAAAAGGTATTGACAATCCTGTTTTTTTGTGGTATAATAGATATCGTGATATTGCCGATGTGGTGGAATGGCAGACACGGTGGACTCAAAATCCACTCAAACTTTTTTGGCTGAGTGAATTCCAAATCTACCACGATTTTCTTGAAATCTACGTCATTCCGACGTTTCAACACTATTGCACTTCTCATTTGGTAGAAAAAGTCTTGTACTTTTTCTCGTAGGGTTCAGAAGTTTTCTACCAAATTTGATTGTTTTCTCATTCTTTTCGGTTGCAGTAACGGACTTTTTGTCTTGTGTGCTTGTTTACAAAAATTTAACAACTATGCCGGTGTGATGGAATTGGCAGACGTGACGGATTCAAAATCCGTTGGTGGCAACACCGTGCGGGTTCGACCCCCGCCACCGGCACCATCGAGATCGCAGGTTCTTTTATCAAGAGCCTGCGGTTTTCTTTTTGCCCTCGTCCTCATCTTCTTCGTCTCCGAGAGCATTGGCAATAACCTCAGCAGATGAGATTCTCGACTTGTAATCGAGATGACTATAAAAGTTGGCGGTAGTCCTCTTGCCAAATAGTAACACACTTTCGTATGATTGATAAATTACGTAAATACGCCTTAAAACAGGCTTCTTCTGTCTTTAAGAGGTTCATCGAGCAGCTTGTAGTAGATGTAAATTTCACGGGGCTGCCCCTCAACATAGGCATCAATGGTGATATACTCAATCAGCTCCAGACACATCTCACGGGTAAGCTCCTGCACATCGGTGTACTTTTTCAGACGCTCCATGAACAGTGCTACATCTTCCTCGTCCTGCCTGATCGTGGAGAACTTTTCTTCAAGGTCAGCGACTTCTGCGGACAGCTCTTTCTGTTCGGCTTCATATTTTGCTATCAGCTTCATCGCCACGTCCTCTGATACCTTGCCGAGGACTTTGTCCTCATAGATGTTCTGGATCAGTGTGTCAAGCTCCTGCAAGCGAAATCTGCCCTCTGTGAGCTTCTTGGTATCAACGGAATACTGCTCCTCGTGGTGCTTCGCCTTGTGTGCAAGAAATTCCGCTTTTGCCTTTTCCTCGTCCTCCACGACAAGCTGAGCGAGACTGCGAATATCTTCAAGCACGATACGTTCCATGTCTTTCATCTTGATGTAGTGGCTCGGACAATAGCGTTTTCCGTATTTCAGATATGATGTGCAGTTGAAGTTGTGACGATAGAACTCACGAGGTCCGCCACGCTGATGACGGGTGTTGTTCCAACACATCCTTACTTTATTTCCACAATCTTGACAGTAAATAAGTCCGCTGAGGTTAGCAACATAGCCGTCCGAGTTACGCTTGCCCTGCGACACCGACTGCTCCATCTCACGCACCCTGTCCCAAAGTTCCTGAGAAACAATAGCTTCGTGCGTATTTTTCACAACGATCATATCTTCCTCGTCATTTTTGATGACCTTATGATTCTTATAGCTGACCGTTCTGGTGCGGAGCTGAACAAGGTGTCCGAGGTAGGTGTAGTTGTGAAGT
>JAILFF010000065.1 GCA_024697705.1 Ruminococcus sp. | reverse complement strand
TGTCGATCTCTTCCTCGTGCTTGGTCATTTCGGGAGTCTTTTCCATGATGTGGTCGGAGAAGGGACCGTCGTAGATAAGCGTGGGATATGAGGTGAAGCCCTCCTCGAATTCCGTAAAGCCCTCGGTGATGGCGGGAACTTTTGCTTTGGTATAATTATCCGAAACCGAGTAAATGTCTATCTCTCCGCTCGAAACGGCTCTTTCAAGCTCCCACAAAGTATCGGCGAGCTGCTCGGCGTAGCTGCGGAGCTGTTTCAGATTGTCATAGTCTTTTTGAGAAAGACTGTCGTCGGGAGTTTTCTCCGCGATGGAGACCGCATAATTTCCCACCTGCGAGAGATACTTGTATGTGTTTTCGAGAGATATATCCTTCATCGGCAGCCGCGAGATAGCCTGCTTTGCGTTCGACGCTTCGTTGAAAAGCTTGTTTGCCAAAATAGCCTGCTGCTTGCTCGTCCCCGAGCAGAGCTGCTTTTCTATCGTGATGCTGATATTGTCCGCCGAAGCCGCGAGGTCTTCGAGCGCCCGTGCATAGCTGTTCCGTATAAGCACGGTGTTCCGCTTGTTGCTTTCCGTAAGAAGAAAATTCCGCGCAAAAAGCAGCGCTATCGCCGCCGTCAGAAACGAGATCAGCCGTATCATTGTTCTTCGCTTTAGTTTCATATCTTTTTATCCTCCCGATATTTTATTTCATGATCTGCTTGTATTATCTCCCGCGATCTCGGGATTATTCGGAAAAATACATAGAAACTATAAATGAGCATTTGTATATAGTGAATAGTTAAGAGTGAATAGTGAATAGTTAAGGAGCCGCTATGCGGCGATTATGCAGAAGCTTCGCTCTGCACTAAATAACTTACCTTTGAACTGCAACCATTATCTGCGGGGCGAAGCCTCCGCATAATATGTGAGCGAAGCGAACTCCATAACTATTCACTATTCACTCTTCACTATTAACTGTTTAAATGCTCATTTATAGATAGAAAAAGAGCCCGCCCGATTTTCGTCGGGCAGACTCTGCGTATTTCGTTTTTATCTGCTGTATATTTTTATCGTGAAGCGCGTTCCTTCGCCCTTTGTGCTTGCGGCGTCGATAATGCCGCCGTGTCCGCCGATTATCTGCTTGGCGAGCGCAAGCCCTATGCCGACGCTCTGCGCCGAAGCGTTTTCGGCTTTGTAAAAACGCTCGAAGATGTGCGGAAGGTCGGCTTCGCTAATGCCGCTGCCGTTGTCCTCGATGGTTATTTCGGTGAAGATGTTGTTCTGCTGCGCCTTAACGATGACGTGTCCGCCCTCGCCGGTATGCTCGATGCAGTTTTTTATGATGTTCATGAGCGCTTCGCGAAGCCAGTGGCGGTCGGCTTCGATGGCGATATCGGGTATCTCCGTAACGAGAGCCACGCCTTTAAGCTCCGCCATGATGTCGAGCGAACCGCTTATATCCTCCGTAAGCTCCCGAAGCTGCACGGGGCTGATCTTCATTTTCAGCATACCCGCCTCAAGCTGCGAGAGCGCCAGCAGATTGCGTATCAGCCACGTTATCCGCGCCACCTGCGAATCTATCCTCTCGGCGTATTGCAGGCGTTTTTCCTCGTCGAGCCCGGGCTGTTCGAGCAGTTCGGTCATAAGCTGTATCGCGGTGAGGGGGGTCTTCACCTGATGCGAGATATCCGAGAGCATATCCGCCATGTATTCCTTTTGCTTTTTCTCGCCCGAATACTGTTCCCTCAGCAGCGCCACGACCTTGTATATCTCGCTTTGCAGTATGCCGGGCAGCCCCTCGTCGGAACATTCGGGAGCCGCGAGCGAAAGGTCGTCCTGCACCTTCGTTATGTAGTCGATAAGGCTGTTCAGGCGGCGGTTCCGTATCCGTTCGGAGATGATATTTTCCGCCAGCAGAAACGACGCGAACGCCCCCGCGATAACGCAGCAGGGGAGCGGTCGATGCAGTACAGCGCATAGTATCAGTGCCGCCGCCGCGATGATAAGTTTGATATGCAGCTTCATGCGTCACACAAGTCGGTAGCCGAGTCCGCGCACGGTCTGAATAACGTCCTCGCCGTCGCCGAGCTTTTCGCGCAGGCGCTTTACGTAGACGGTGAGCGTGTTATCGGTAACGAAATCCCCCGCGACGTCCCATATATTGTGAAGTATCTGCTGCCTTGACAGCACGGTGCCGCGGTTGTTTATGAAGATCAGCAGCAGCTTATATTCCATCGCGGTGAGAATGACCTCCGTGCCGCCGCGAAACACCTTGCCCGAGCGGATATTGACGTCGTTCGAGCCGACCCTGACTATCTCGCTTGCGGTCTCGGTCTTGCCGCCCGTGCGTCGGAGAATGGCTTTTATCCGTGCCATCAGTTCGCGCATACGGAAGGGCTTTGAGATATAGTCGTCCGCGCCCTGTTCGAGTGCGAGGACGGTATGCAGTTCGTCGTCGCAGGCGGTAAGGAAGATGATAGGCGTATCGCGGGTCTTGCGTATTTCCGCGCAGATATCGTAGCCCGTGCCGTCGGGGAGCATCACATCGAGGATACAGATATCGTAATCCTCATTAAGCACGTTTTTCGCCTCTGCGACGGAAGAAGCGGCTTTAAGGGAGCAGCCTTCGGAATCGAGTGCGAGGCGGAGACCTTCTTGTATGATAGGGTCATCTTCGACGAGAAGTATTTTCATGTGGTCATCTCCAAAATATAAAAGATTAAAGCAAAGTGAGGGCAAACCAAAAGTCTTAGGAAGGGTTTTGGTTTGCCATTACTTTGCGGTGTTTGCTGCTTTGCGCTTTTTATTGTCTTTTATTATACACTTTATTATATTCTTTGTCAATGATTCATACCGTTTCTCGCCTTATCTTTTCGATAATGTCGGATTTGTCCGCACTGCTGCCGCATATCCTTGTGATTATCGACGACGCCGCACAGATCGCCGCCGCAATGCCTATCGAAAGCACCCACGGCACGGGCAGCTCAACTCGCCCGAAATAGCCCGTCATCGCACGGTACATGACGAATATCAGCCCCGCACATATCACGGCTGCTGCGCAAAGACCTCTGCCTAAAAGCATCAGATTCTCAAGATCGCGCATTTTTGTAAGCTGCTTGTCCGTCATGCCTACCGAGCGAAGGACAGCCGTTTCCCTCGTGCGCTCCGCCGCTCTGCCCCTTATCGAATTGTAAAGGTTGAGTAAGCATACCGCGGATATCAGCGCCGTGAAGCAGTAGGCGAGTATTTTTATTATCGCGGCAATGACCTGCTTGATGTTCATGCCCTGATTGCGGTCGGCGTAGTCGCCCATGACAAATTCGCTGCCCGTATTCACACTCTGCTCGCAGAGGTCGGAAAGCTGCTTGATGAACGCGCCGTTTGCGTCGTTGTCGGCTCTGAATAATACGGTTGCTAACGTATGGTCGCCGTTATTTTCGTTTATCAGCTTTAAGGCACTTCTGTTGACGAAGATGTAAGGCGTATCGGCAAATATCTTGAATCTTTCCGCAATGGTGTCCTTGTTCACGGTGCCTGCGACCTTTATGGAAAAGTTGACGAGGTATTCGGGCTTAAGGCTGCCGTTGTCAACGAGCAGCTCTCCGCCCTTCTGCGATGAAAAGGAATTATTGACCTCGATGCACCTGTAACCGATAAGATCGTTTCCGAGACCGTAATAGTCGGTCGAAAGGGTGGTGTTTTCGTAAACGAGTACTGAGGGTTCATCGGGATTTTCGGCTATGGACATATCCGCATCGCCGTTCTTTGCGAGATAGGCAAATTCCTCGTCGTCTACCGCGATGACGTTTATCCCGAAGGTCCTGCCGAGCTCTCTCTCGATATGCTCTTCCCAGTCCGCTTCCGTGTTGTCGGCATAACGGAAGAACATCTCCTTGTAGGCGTCCATAAATTCACCCGAAAGACTGTCCGCGGATATTCTGACACTTGTATAGTCTATCTCTTTTTTCTTTGTGACTGCGCTGTTTTCGAGCACATCGTTTATCAGCTTTTCGGTCTGCTCGTCGTCCTTGTTGTATGCGAGGTAGTATGAATAATCTTCGGGTACATAATCCCAGCCGCTTTCGCCGGTCATGATGTCGAGCAGGGCTATTACCGACTTCGCCCCGTAGAGCGTAACCATAACGAGCACCGCAAATGCCGCCACGCTGCGGACGATGCTTCTTGTCAGGTGCTTCGAGCGGGTCGTGCCGTTCACGGCAAGGAGCATTTCGGGCTTGCCTTTTTCAAGCAGGCTCTTTCTCGTCGCATAGCGCTTTTTCTTTTTCTTCGACTTCTCCGTATTGCCGCGAATACTTTCTACGGGACCTATCTTGCTTATCTTTATCGCGGGGATAAGCGCCGAGATCATTACGGTGACAACGCACATACCGATTATCAGACAAAGCTCTGTCAGCCCGAGTTTAAGGCTTACGGGAATATCGGTCTTTACGCCGTATTTCAGCACGCCGATAAGCTTGTCGAGATTGGGCTTGATGAGCTTCATGCCGCCCGTTATCACGCCCAGTCCCGCGAGTATGCCGACGGGCAGCGCAGGGATAAGCAGCGCAAAACATTCGTAATAGATGCTCTGACGCTTCTGTCTGCCCGTTGCTCCCACGGAGGAAAGCATACCGAGATATTTCGTTCTCTCGGCAAACGACATATTGAACACGTTATAGATCAGCACCACCGAAGCCGCCATGATAAGCACCGTGAAGAATATCTCGACGAAAATAGTCAGCCCGTTTATCGAGGAATCGCTGCCTTTTTCCGCAAACGTGAGAACAAGCTCGTTTGTCTCGCCGATGACGTCGCCGCCGATCATTCTTTTCAGATCTTCTCTGAATTCATAGATGAAATCTATCTTATCAAGGTCGAACGTGAGCATCATATTTACTTTGTCCGAGGCGGCAAGCTCGTCCATTCCGCAGAGCGCCGAATAGCAGGCGCCCGATGTTTTTTCAAAGCCCGGAGCGTTCATTATGCCGACCACGGTGTATTCTCCTGTTCTGCCGCTCATAATTCTATTCTCGGTATAGTCCTCGTTTTCAAAGTAAGGCAGAAAGTCGTTTGAGACCTCGACCGTGCCGCCGTAGGGCAGTTCGACATTGAAAAAAGGAAAGCTCGTAAAGCCGTCGCCGCTTTTTTTGCTTGTGATGGACCTTGTGAAGTATTCGCCCGAGATCGTATCGCCGAGCTTTACGGAAGAGCCGTCAGCAATTGCCGAATCGCTTATTATGATCTCGTTTGCGTTTTCGGGAAGGCGACCCTCTTTGAGCGTGATATTCGTCATTTGGAAGCTCTCGGGGGAATATGCCTTGACGTTCAGGAAAGGCTTGTATTCCTTATCTCCGCTCTGCGGGAATTCGATCACGCCGAGCTGTTCGGATAAGCCCGCAGTCTCCACCTCGTCGAGCGAACGGACGTTCTCAGCCTGTTCGGGGGTCAGATCGTAAACTATCATGTGCCAGCTGCCCTTATCGAGCGCGGCTACTTTTTGCAGGTATTTCATAACGGTCGCTTTCCCCGCGAAAACGCAGGTCATGAGCATCACCATGAATACGATGCCTATGAAGGTTATCGCGGTCCTGCGGCGGTTTAGCTTCATGTATTTTTTCGTTACGTGGAATATGATATTTTTGCTGTTCATCTTTATTATCTCCGTTTCGCAAATAGTTAATAGTTATTAGTGATTGCACGAACCACAGTTCATGCCGTGAACAGTTAAGGAGCGACTTCGGCGAAATCCGAAAATTATCAGATCCGTGAGCGAAGCGAACACCATAACTATTCACTGTTCACTCTGCACTATTCACTTTTTTACAGCTTTGCTCTTACCGTTTCATTCCTGATTAGCCTTCCGTCTTCGAGGAAGAAAACTCTGTCCGCCTGCATCGCGAGCCGTTCGTCGTGGGTTATGAGTATCAGCGTTTGCTTCTGCACTCTGTTCGATTCTTTCAGAAGAGCCGCTATCTCGTCGCCCGTCTTTCTGTCGAGATTTCCCGTCGGCTCGTCGGCAAGGAGTATCGCGGGGCGGCTGTAAAGCGCTCTGCCTATCGAAACTCGCTGCTGCTGACCGCCCGAAAGCTGGCTCGGGAGGTTTTCTCTTCTGTCATTGAGTCCCAAATGCTCAACGATGCTGTCGAGCCTTTCGCGGTCGAGCTTTCTTCCGTCGAGAAGGTGGGGGAGCGCTATATTTTCGTCGATATTAAGCACCGGGATAAGGTTGTAGAACTGATAAACAAGCCCTATCTGCCGCCGCCTGAACACCGCAAGCTTATCCTCGCCGAGAGAGCAGATATCCGTTCCGTCGATGAAGACCTTTCCCGAAGTAGGCTTGTCAACGCCGCCCAGTATATGCAGCAGCGTGGATTTTCCGCTGCCCGAAGGACCTATCACCGAAACGAACTCGCCCTTTTCCACCGAAAACGAAACGCCGTCGAGCGCCCGCACTTTTGTTTCTCCGTCGCCGTATTCCTTAACTATATTTTCAACTCTCAGTATCTCCATTTCTTTTTCCTCCGTTTTATTTGATGTTTTTATTATATCTCGTCATAATGACTTTTCGGTGAATTATTAAGTGACAGTTTTGTCACAATAAATGAAAGAAAAGCAGCTTCTCGGATCTGCTCCGTGAAGCTGCTTTCGGGTTTTCATATCTGTTCGGGTCGTTTGACCTGCTGCATTTTGATTGACGCTGCCGCAGCTTAGCTTACGGTAACGATGAACGCACGCTTGGATATATCGGAGGTTTCCCACTTGCCCTTGACCTTAGCAAGAACGACCATCTTGTATTTGCCGCTCTTGACACGGGAAGAAGTCCATGTGGTGACGGTTGAGCCGAACTGCTTGACTGCCTTCCACTTGCCCGACTGATATATGCCTATACCGTACTTCTCGGCACCCGGAACAGTCGTCCACTTGAAGCTGATCTTGCCGTCCTTGACCTGAGTCTTGACTACGGGATACTTGTTCGTGCCTGTGCTCGTTGAATCTTTCGCATTGGGAGTAACGGTTATAGCGTTGCTGTAATCCTTTACCCACTTGCCGCCGATCTTTGTTACAACAGCGACCTTGTATTCCTTGCCTGCGGTAAGTCCGTCAAGCACATAAGAATTGGTATCGGATTCTTTGATCAGATTCCACTTGCCGTTCTGATAGCCTGCTACGCCGTACTTTTCAGCGCCCTTAACTGCCGTCCAGGAGAGCTTAACAGCGCCGTCGCCCTTCTTATAGGCGATAGCGGGAGCGGTATAAGTTTCGGTATTATCGGGCTTGGGCTCCGTTTTTTCGTCGGAGGGCTTAGTTCCGTCGGGCTCTGTACCCCAGATAAGCTTGTCGTTGGCGTAAAGCGTGATCTTGTCGGTGATAGCCTCAGCAGAGTTGTCGTCCTCAAAGCTTACGAGGTCGGAATAGCTGTAATCGTTAGAAGAATCCCATTCGGGGAAGATGTACTTTTCGTCGTCCATCTTGGTCGTCAGAGCGAACTGGTATACGCGGCTGCCGTAGAACTTGCAGTCCTTCCAGGTTACCTCAACGTAGTATGTTCCGTCGTCATCGTACTTGACGGGCTTGGAAAGCTCGGCGTGGGACTTGTTGTTCGTGTAGCCTGCTTCCTGGTCGTAGTCGATACGCTCTACGATATAGCTGATATCGTAGCCGTTGTCGAGCATTTCCTTGATGTTGAAATAGTATCTTGCCTTAACGTCGCACTCGAATCTCGGAGGATCGACTGTTCTGTTGTGGAGGACAAGCTTGAGCTGTATGCCGTCAGCCTTTTCCTGCGACTTGCCGCCCGATACGAAATATCCTGTGGGCAGCGGATTGCCGTCCTTATCTACCTGATCGTAGCCCTTGGCGTTAGCCGACATATCGAAGTTCTCGATCAGCTTGTTTTCCTTGGCGTCGATGCCGCCCTTTCTTCCGTAGAAGTGGTAAAGACCTGCGAGGTCGCCGCAGAAGCCTGCGTTATAGTCGTCGGTAACTTCGTTGTAGATGTAGTCCTTGGTCTCGTCAACGTGATTGTCCTTAAGATCGGGACCGCCCACGAGAGCGCCCCAAAGGGTGTGTACCTGTGTGATAGGATCGTCCATGCTCTGTGTAGCCGAGCAGTGAGAAGAACGGTGATGCGGGTGGCTTGCAAAGCTGTTGCCGTAGCCTACCTCGTAAGCGTAGCCCATCGGGTTGTCGCCGAGAATGTAAGCCATCTGAGCTCTTGCCCAGGGAAGGAAGGTATCGTCCTTGGTGGTCTTGGCGTATACGCAGGCACAGAGACCGGCAGCCGTGTTATAACGTGCCGAACCGTAGCCCGATACTACTGCCCAGCCCTTGGGAGACTTGGCTATGAAGTCGCTGCTCGTCTCGCTCAGGGGAAGATCGGCGATCTGGTCGCAGGTCATCGGAGTGTTCCAGAGATAGTCGTCCATTCCGAAATACTTGTGACCGTGAACGGGCTCGTAGCCCCATTCGGAGCTGTCTACACTTGCGCCGCAGCCCGACCAGAATTCGAGGTTGTAGCGGAAGATGTACCAGTCACGGGCAGTGTTGGTAACGGGAGCGAGCTTAGCGAAAACGCCGCCCCATACGGTATCCCAGCAGTGTACCCAGATGTTCTGCCAGCAGTTGCCGGTATCGGTGATGATGCGCTTCATGTAGCCCGTGTAGGGGTGAGCGCCCTTGTCGTTTGTGGTTTCCTCATCGACCGAGATGATATCGTTGATATAATCGTAGTTCTCGGTGCAGTAGTAGAGCCATACGGCAGCCCATGCGAGCTCGTCGTAGTCATAGCTCGAAGTATAGAAGCCGCCGTCGTAGCCTAAGCTGTAACAGTTCGGCACCTTACCGGGCTCCCAGTCCTCAACGTGGGTCTTTACGGCGAAATCGTAGAGCGCCTTAGCGTATTTGAGGCACTTCTTGGCGTAAGTCGGGTCGGTGTCCTTGAAGTTTAAGTAGTTGATGGCGAGCGAAGCCGCTGCACCCGCGCACTGGTCGGAGGCGGGCATTTCTTCGGTCGCGAAGTAAGCGGGACGCTTGACCGCGCAGGAGGAAGAAGCGACCATCGTGCCGTCTACCTGCAATTCGGGCGGGCACCAGTAGTTATGGTCGTTATTACCCTCGCCGACCTGATAGCAGTAGGCAACAACGTTGTCTTTGTCGTCGAGGAACGTTACCTTCATGAAATAGTCGTTTATCCAGCGGAGTTCGTCCTCAACGTGCTTGTCGAGACCGAGCTCCTTGTAGGAATCGCGGAACTCGTAGTAGCCCCAGCCGACTGTCGAAGCGGAATAGCTGCCGGGGAGACCGAACTTAACGTGGTCGCCCGCGTCGTGCCAGCCGCCCGTGAGATCGAGCGTGCCGTCGCCGTCGGGGTCTAAGTACTTTCTGTTCTTTTCGATGAACTCCTGCGACATATTAACGCCGACATAGAGGTCGGGGTCGTCGTCGCCGGGCTTCGGCTTTTCCTTACCGTCGTCGGCTTTGCCGAGACCCTGATCTTCCGTGAGCTGATCGTCGGTCTTGCCCTTGTTTATGGTAGGCATGGGGCTCATGGGCTGGAGCGGGATATAACCGTCCTTTACATGGCAGTCCTGACGCCATCTGTAATAGCCGTCCTCGCCGACCTCGTCGCCGCACTTATTGGCGTCGTAGAAGCAAAGTGCCAGCTGGAGCGCCTCGGCGTAGTTGTGATAGTTGTTGGGATTTTCCTTGTCGATGACCGCCGCGCCGGTATTCAGCGCTGTGCTTTCCGTGAAGATCATCGACGCAGCGGAAAAGCCGGCGATAAATCTTTTCAGGAATTTACTTTTTCCCATTTAAGATCTTCCTTTCTGCAAGTTTATTTGAGCCGGTTCTTTATGCAGCGTTCAAACGGACAACGATGCATTAAAGAAAACGTTTTCAATAGGTTGCCTATACTATATATTACCACAGTAAAGAACACCTGTCAAGTCAAATATTGCGTTTTTAGGCGATTTTTGCTAAACGTATATAAAATAATTTGAATAATACAGATACATTGTCGATTTGAACGGTGATATATTGACCAACTATAAATAGAATACTGTAAACGGGCATTTATTACCGCAATTAACAAATTACACTTGTATGGCGGGGATTGCTCCTGTCACGTTTATTTCATGTAGGGGCTCGCCCGTGAATAGCTTGCAGCACGGTGATTCCGATTTGCGGAAATCGCTTCGCTCTTCTGCAAATATGAAATCGGCAATTCATTTGTTTCAGTACAGACTTGCAGAGCTATTCGCTTTGCTTGTTTTTGTAGGCTTTCTTATGAATTGCCGATTTTATTTTTGAACCGTACATCTTTCTTTCCCCGATTCACTTCCGCCCGCTCCACGCTTCTGTGGGGGAAACCTGCACGAACAAGTTCGTGCAAGAAGAAGGGTTATCCCCCACACCCCTTTCCTAAGACTTTTGGTTTGCCCTTGCTTAGCGAATTATCTTTTATCTTTCATCTTTTATCTTCTTATTAACTCCGTTTTGAACTCCGTTTCCGTGCAGGAAAGCGTTAGCTTAAAGCCGTTGGAAAGGGCGGCACGCTCTGCTATTGCAAGCCCCAGCCCGTTGCCGTCGGCGTTGCTTCTGGCTTGATCTCCGCGCACAAACGGTCGTTTCAGCTCCTTTGTGTCTATTCTTTCCGTGACCGAATTGGTGATCGTCAGGTGCTTTTTGTCTATCTCGATCTTGACCGTTCCGCCGTTCGGCGTATACTTGACCGCGTTTGAAATAAGGTTTTCCATGATCGTTTCCATAGCCGTTTTGTCGGCTTTGATCTCTGCGTTTCCGTTCACGCCGTATGTTATCTTTTTCTCTCTAAGCATCGGTGCGTATTTGCCGAGCATTTCCTCCGTCATATCCGCAAGCTTTATCGGCTCGGGCTTGGATTTGCTTTTGTCGGCGTGATTGAGATACAGAGTCCTGCTTATCAGCCGATCGGTAAAGGAAACATTATCGAGAATTGCGGTCAGATATTCCTTCTGTTCTTCGTCGGTGAGCTTGCCGCTCATCACGTTTTCGGTATATCCGCTTATCGCCATGAGCGGCGTTTTTATGTCGTGGGCAAGGCTGTCCGTCAGGTCGCGCTGATAATCCTCGAATGCGTACTTTGCCTTGTTCAGCACGTTTTTTCGCCAGCACAGCAGCAGCGTTACCGCAAGCGTTACCAGTGAAAAGATAGTCACCCACTTGTAATAGAACTGCACAAACTGCGGGTCGCGCTCATCGACAATGAATCTCATATACAGCTGATATGCCTTCCCGCCGATATATA
>JAILFF010000033.1 GCA_024697705.1 Ruminococcus sp. | reverse complement strand
TGACCCCTCGCCAGCGCGAGCCGGCGCTGGACCCGGCATTATGTCCTCACTTACGATTTATTTCTCAAATCTTACCTTTATTGCATTTGCGTGAGCCGTCAGACCCTCTCTCTCGGCGATAAGCACGATATCGTCCTTCGCCTGACAAAGCGCGTCCTCAGTATAATAAATGAAGCTCGAACGCTTCTCGAAGCTGTTCACCCCGAGCGGCGAGAAGAACCGCGCAGTACCGCTGGTCGGCAGAACGTGATTGGGTCCCGCGTAATAGTCGCCGAGCGGCTCGGGAGCATAGCTGCCAAGGAACAGCGAACCCACATTATCGAGCCTGCCGATGTACTCCATCGGGTTCTCGAACAGCACTTCAAGGTGCTCGGGAGCCAACTTGTTTGCGATCTCGCAGGCGCGTTCGCGGCTGTCACATACGATCATAGCGCCGTAATTCGCAAGCGACTCGGCGATTATCTCTTTGCGGTCAAGATACTCCATCTGACGGGCAAGCTCCTTAACCGTATCGTCGGCAAGCTTTTCGCTTGTAGTCACAAGTATAGCCGAAGCCAGTCTGTCGTGCTCCGCCTGAGACATGAGGTCTGCCGCCACGAACTTCGGGTCTGCGCTGTCATCGGCAACGATAAGAATTTCCGAAGGACCCGCTATCATGTCGATATCGACGGTGCCGTAAAGCAGCTTTTTCGCCGTCGCCACGAAAATATTTCCGGGACCCACGATCTTGTCTACCTTCGGGATCTCCTCCGTGCCGTAGGCAAGCGCCGCTATCGCCTGAGCGCCGCCCGCCAGGAAAACTCTGTCAACGCCGCAGCAGGCAGCCGCCACGAGGATATCCTTGTTCGGCGTGCCGTCCTTGAGCGGCGGCGTTACCATGATTATCTCCTTAACGCCCGCGATCTTCGCGGGAACGGCGTTCATCAGCACGCTCGACGGATAAGCCGCCGTGCCGCCCGGAACGTACAGTCCCACTCTTTCCAGCCCGCGCACGCGCTGACCAAGCACCACGCCGTTTTCCTTCGGGCTTACGAAGCTCTGCGACTTCTGACGCTCGTGGAAATCCTTGATGTTCTCGATGGCGTTCAGGATAGCGTCGGTGAATGCGGGGTCGGCTTCGGTGAGCGCGTCGTTTATCACATCGCGTGGAACTTCGTAATACTGCGGCAGCTTGCCGTCGAATTTCTCGGTGTAAGCCTTAACAGCGCCGTCGCCGTTCTCCTTGACGTTCTCGATTATCTCGCTGACGATTGCCGTCACCTTTTTATCGGTCTCGCCGCTGCGCTTGTCCACCTGCTTGAAAAATTCCTCTTCGGCGGTGCCGTCGGCGATTATCTTGCGAATTATATCCATTATTTTACTCCTTATCATATTGTCAGCAGGCAGCGTTCCGCCTGCTCTCTTGATTTAAAAATATATATGTTTTTCTGCGGGTACTTTTCCAAAAGCTCATAGATCACGGGCAGACATTCTGCGGAATAATCCTTGATGAACCGCTCAAACTCGGGGTCGAGACTGTCTTCTTTCCACGGTATATCGGGGCGGTCTTTGCCGATACGCTCCCGCGCTCCCGCAAGGCACACTTCAAGCGGATAATCAAGCAAAAATACCGTATCGCAGGCGTTCAGCCGCGTTTCGATAGTCCGCTGATAATTGCCGTCGATCAGCCACTTTTCACCCGACATTATTTCCGAAAGGCGGCGGTCAAATTCTTCATGCCCGATGTGCGTTCGGTCGGGGCGGTGGTATATCATATCAAGATGATAAAGCGGAAGACCTGTCCTTTCGCTCAAAGCCCTTGCAAACGTGCTTTTGCCCGCACCGGGACAGCCGATGACTATTGCCTTTTTCATCACAAACTCTCCCTAAAAGCGGCATACAGCGCTCTGTAATATGCGCGTGCGTCCTGACCCGGCGAAAGCCCCGAGACCTGCCCGTCACCAGCTTCAATTATCTTCCAGCTGCCGTCGGAAAGCTCCGCGTAATCTATCGTATAAAACGGACTGTCTAAATTTTCATACTTTTGTATAAGCGGCTTCGGCGGCTCGGCGGTAAAGCTCTGCTGATTTGAATTGCGGCTCACTGTACAGGCGGTTCCGTTCATGTAGAACACGCGGTATTCGTTAGTACGATCGCCGTATTTTTTCAGCTCGATATACTCCTTAACGCAGATACCGCCCGTAAGCAGTCCGCCGCGATACTTATAGAACAGCTCCATAGCGGCGGCAAACTCACCGTCTGTAACGGTATTTTCAAAATACGCGGGGAAAGCCGTCCCCTTTACCGACTTGACATAATCCTTGACCATGAAACGCGCAAACGTCCTGCGCACCTCGTCAAGGTCAACCTTTCCGTCGGGATATACGAGCATTTTCACGGTGTCTTCCGCAAGCTGCGGATAAATGTTCGGAAAGATATGAAAAAGCTCATACTGCTTCGGAGAAGTCAGCAAATTTACGCCCTTTTCAGACAGACGAGCGTAAAATTCGGCATACTGCGCGGGCTTCATCATCCAGCCGCGATAAATGGCATTTGCACGAACTGCGTTCGCGCCGGGCTTTTCCGGCTTTTTATCAAGCGAAAGAACCCCCTGACAGAACCACTTTTCGTAGGAAAAAAGTATCACATCGAATATTCCCGTATCAAGCGCCGCGTCATATTCGCCGAGCATATCCGGGTCAACCGCCTTCGCCGAATAATAATCCGACGGAAATAGCAGAAGAGCCTTGTCCCCCGTCACAGATTATCCCGTACCTTACGCACGAAATCCTCTATCTCCTTCTGACGGAGCTTCATGCTTACCATATTGACGATGAGCCGCGCCGAAATCGGGCAGATGTCCTCGATGACCTCCAAGCCGTTTTCCTTAAGCGTGGTGCCTGTCTCGACGATATCCACGATGCCGTCGGAAAGCTCCAGCAGCGGCGCCAGCTCCACCGAGCCTTCGATCTTTACGATCTCAACGTCCATACCCTTCGATTCAAAGAAATTGCGGGCGATATTGGGATATTTGGTAGCTATCGTCTTGACGTTGTATCCGCCGTAGAATTTCGAGCCTTTCTTTGTCGCAAGGGCGAATTTGCAGCGTCCGAAGCCGAGATCGACTATCTCGAAGCATTTGCCCTGCATTTCCATTATGGTATCCTTGCCGACCACGCCGATGTCGCAAACGCCGTGCTCGACGTAGGTGATAACGTCGTTCGCCTTAGCGAGGACTACCTCCATATTTCCGTCGGGTATTGGGAGAATGAGTTTTCTGCCCTTTTCGCGGACGGCGGTGCAGTCGTAGCCGATCTTCTCGAAAAGCCCGACGGTATCCTTTTCGAGTCTGCCCTTTGTTAATGCTATCCTTAACGGTTTATTCATAGATTTCTTCCTTTGCTAATATTAGATAAGCTTCATCAGCTTACAATTCTCAATTCCGGCTTTCCAAAAATCGCGGCGGGGATAATCCCTTATCCTGCTGACGATGCTCGAATTCATCGCCCCGTGCCCGACGATAAGAACGTCCTTTCCCGCTTCGACCTGCGGCATTGCCACATCGTCAAGAAATTCGCCTGTGCGGGCGAACAGTTCGTCAAGGCTCTCGCCTTCGGTCTCGCTCGCCGTATAGCTCTCGGGGTGAAAGAAAAGCTCGTTTATCGGACAGTCGGGAATATCAAAGCTGTTCTCTGTCCCCTCGAAACGCCCGAAAGACATTTCAACCAGCCGTTCGTCGGTGATTATCGGGACTTCCCGCCCTCGCAGAAGTATTTCGGCGGTCTCCCTTGCCCGCACAAGCGGCGAACAGTAGCACACGTCGAAATGAACTTCCCTGTATTCTTCGGCGGCTTTTTCAGCCATCTGCCGACCATCATCGTTCAGCGGGATATCCGTTCTGCCTTGAAGCTTGTGGAGTTCGTTCCAGTCGGTCCTGCCGTGACGTATTATATATAACATGGTCTATATCTCTATTGTAATCTTTAGTCTCATTACTTCTTCCCCGCCGCCGCGGAACAAATCCCCCCGCCCCGCCGAACGTGAGCGAGCTTGCGAGCGCACCCGCGTCCCGACCCGGCTGGTCGAAGCCTTATAACTCTATCGTGTACTCTTCCTCGCCGAGTACATATATCTTATGTATGCCCTTCGCGGCGGCGTATTCCTTCGTATCGGCAAGAGTGGTGAACAGGCTGTTCTCGACGGTCTGACCCTCGCGGACGAGCTTCTGCGCGAACGCCATCGACTCCACCACATAGCCCTTTTCGCCGAATACGATGCAGTCGGGCGTTTCGGGCTTGGGAGCTTCGCCGATCTTGCAAAGATACGTTGCGATTGCGTCGCAGTTCACGCCGAAGCCGACTGCGGGGCACTCTCTGCCGAACTCGCCGAGCAGCTTATCGTATCTGCCGCCCTTAAGAACGCTGTCGCCTATTCCCGTCAAATAGCCCTTGAAGACTATCCCCGTGTAGTAGTCGGTCTGACGCACGATGCCCAGATCGACGATGATCTTGTCCTTGTAGCCCAGGCTCGAAAGGCGGTTGTATACCACTTTCAGCTCATGGAGTATCGACTTGATATTGTCGTCGGAGCAGAGCCGCGCCGCCTTGTCGAAAACGTCCTCGCCGCCGAAAAGTCCGGGCAGCTTTTTGAGGGTCGCCGTTACCTCGTTGTCGGCGATGCCGTCGAGCAGGTCGTTCAGCGCGGGGTAATTCTTCGCGTTGATAAGCACGCGGATCTCCTCTTCGGTGCGGGCGTCGATATTTAGCTTGCGTACAAGCTCCTTGAAGTAGCCGATATGCCCTATTTCAAGGCGGAAATCCTTGCCGAAGCAGGCAAGAGCCTCCACCGCCGTGCAGAGCGCTTCATAGTCGGCGCGGCGGGTGTTTTCGCCGCCGATAAGCTCGATACCGGTCTGCACCACCTCGTCGGACTTGCCCTTTAACAGCGCGTTGTTCGTGAACACCGCCTGATCGTAGTAAAGTCTGAGCGGCAGGTCGGATTCCTTAAGCCTTGTCGCGGCAAGACGCGCTATCGGGATAGTGTTGTCGGGACGCAGCGTTATGAGCCTGTTTTTGGAATCGGTCAGCTTGTAAAGGCTCTCCTGCCTGAACGTGCGCGATGTGCCGAGAAAGACATCGTAAAATTCCATGCAGGGCGTAACGACCTCGCTGTAACCGAAATGTCGGAAAAGCTCGGTCAGGCGCTTCTGAACGGTGCGCCGTGCGAGACATTCCTCGAAAAGCAGGTCGCGTGTTCCCTCGGGGGTTATCAGATCGTATCTTTTCATATTATTCATTCCTTTGTCTGTACATTTACTTTATCATAGTAAATCATTAGCATATTATCATAGTATCAAGCGATGTACTAATCATAACACAGCGGCTGATATTTGTCAAGCCAAAACAATATAGCGCCATGTATATTCGGCAATTGTCTTATAATACTGCACAAAAATCAAAGTGATATTTGTACATAATCACTCACTGACATTCTCCGCCGTGCAGCAAATATCCTCACGGATAAGTCCCCAAATATTGTAATCACAGTAACAGGAGACCATTTTCCCGTGACGGATAGTGCCTTCGAGCTTAAAGCCGCTCTTTTGCAGAACTCTGTTTGAAGCCGTGTTCCTCACGTCGGCATTGCCCTGCAATCTGTCAAGCGGCGTTTCGGAAAAGATGAATCCCACAGCACGCCCGAGCGCTTCGGTGCATAGTCCCCTGCCCCAATACGCGGGCGAGATGCGATACCCTACCATACCCATGCGGTCGTTCTCGACGTCGAATATCTCAAGTATTCCTATCACTTGGTTCGTTTCCCTGAGCACTATCCCCCATGTGAAATCATGGGAGGGCTTGCGTTTTACATTGGGTCTCGGGTCTTCAAAGAGCAGGGCGGGGGCTTTTTCAGCCTTGCTCGCTTTGCGCCCCCAGTACGTGTACAGCTCGTCGCTGCCGAGCCACCTGCCGAGGTCTTCCGCGTCGTCGGGAACAAGCTCCCGAAGCAGAAGCCTTTCCGTTTCAAGCGTCGGGACGTATAAGCATTTTATCTGCATATTTTTCACCTCTGACGGCTTATACTATTCCTCGACCAAATTCGTGACAAGATTCGCCGCCATGGACACGAGTGCCAAGGATGACGACGAAGGCTAACTGGCGTTAGTCGAGGAGGAAGACGACGGCAATCGTGTTCAGGGTGGTGAAGCTTGTTTCAAATTTGGTCGAGGAATAGTATTACATCAAGCTGAAAAAGTCTACCTGATTGGATTCGGGCAGGTCGCCGAACGCGCCGTAGGTCTTTAATGTGTCTATTACCGACCTGCCTACGCCCGACTGCTGCTGGAATTCCTCTATCGAAATAAAGCTGCCGCCCTGCGCCTTTTCGTACAGCTGCTTCGCCGCGTTTCCGCCTACGCCGTTTATCGCTATGAACGGCAGACGCAGCTTGCCGTCCTCTATCCGATAGATGAACGCATGGGATTTGTAAATATCTACCGGCAGGAACTCCAGCCCGCGCAGCAGCATTTCATATATCAAGCGTAACATATCGAGCGTTTCTTCGTCCTTCGCCGTGCGGTCGTCGCGGGACATATTCATTATTTGTGTTATCTTATCCTTTACCCGATGAACGCCTTTCAGCGCCGTTTCCGCGTCGAAGGCTTCGCCGCGCACCGTGAATATCGCCGCGTAAAACACAAGCGGCTCGTGTACCTTGAACCAGCACAGCTTTATCGCCGACGTTACATACGCCGCCGCGTGCGCCTTCGGGAACATATATTTGATTTTGAGACAGCTCTCGATGTACCATTCGGGTACGTTGTGGTCGCGCATATCCTGCTTCATTTCTTCGGTCAGGAGCTTCGGCGCGTTGCCCTTACGGGTGATCTCCATTATCTTGAACGACAGCGACGGATCGAGCCCATGATATATAAGGTACGTCATGATACTGTCTCGCGTTCCGATAACCTCGGAGATCGTGCAGGTGCCGTTCTTGATAAGCTCCTGCGCGTTGCCGAGCCATACGTCCGTACCGTGCGAAAGCCCCGAAATTTGCAGCAGGTCGCTGAAATTCTTCGGGTTGGCTTCGAGCAGCATTCCGCAGACGAAATTCGTACCCATTTCGGGGATACCGAGAGTTCCCGTCTCCCACATAAGGTCTTCCTTTGTAACACCCAGCGCCTCGGGAGAGGTGAACAGGCTGTAAACTGCGGGGTCGGACATGGGTATCTCGGTAATGACAAGCCCCGAAAACGCTTCGAGATACTTGTATATCGTCGGCACATCGTGACCCAGCTCGTCGAGCTTTAATATGGTATCATGCAGCGAGTGGAAGTCGAAATGCGTGGTGATTATGTCGCCCTCGTCCTTTTCGGCGGGGTGCTGTACGGGCGTGAAGTCGTAAACCTCGTAATCGCCGGGGATAACTACCATTCCGCCCGGGTGCTGACCGGTCGTGCGCTTAACGTCGCAGCAGCCTGTCGCAAGGCGCAAAGTCTCGGCGGGAGTTATCGTCCTGCCGCGCTCCTCGCAGTATTTCTTAACATAGCCGAAGGCGGTCTTTTCCTGAACGCCCGAGATAGTCCCCGCCTTGAAAACGTGGTCTTTACCGAAAAGCTCTTCGGTGTAGCGGTGAGACTGCCCCTGGAAATCGCCCGAGAAGTTCAGGTCGATATCGGGAGCCTTGTCGCCGTTGAAACCGAGGAACGTTTCAAACGGAATGTCGTGACCGTCGCGCATCATATCCGTGCCGCATTTCGGACAGTTTTTCGGCGGAAGGTCGAAGCCCGAGCCTACCGAGCCGTCGGTGATGAACTCGCTGTAACGGCATTTCGGGCAGACGTAGTGCGGCATCAGCGGATTTACTTCGGAAATGCCCGACATCGAAGCAACGAACGACGAGCCTACCGAACCACGCGAGCCTACCTGATAGCCGTGCTGCACCGAGTTGTACACAAGCTTCTGCGCTATCATGTAAAGAACCGCGAAGCCGTGCTTGATGAT
>JAILFF010000028.1 GCA_024697705.1 Ruminococcus sp. | reverse complement strand
CCTGAACCTCGACAAAAACGAACCGCTCTCCACGTCAAAAGGGATTATCTCCTCCTCGTCGCAGCAGTTCATATTGATGACCGCCCTGTCCTCATGCACATATATCGAATTTACAAAGGTGTCCACGATGCGCTGTTTGTTACTGTCCTGTGCGAGGTCGAGGCGGGTCATGTTCGTCAGCCAGAAAACTATCTGCTCTTTCGTGAGTGCCTGCGCGTTGAACTTTTCCTTTGCAATTTTGATCTCTAAATCCTTCTTCTGCTCCTCTAGCTCTGCCATGCGGTTCTTCGTGGTCGGCGTGATTATCCCCTGCTCGATAGCAGCCATTACGTTTCCGAGCGACTTCTCCACCTCCGCCATTTCTCTTTCGAGGATAGGCAGTGCCGTTTCCACCTGCCCCTGCCACTCGATGACCCTATCCGCGATAGCGTCAATGGTTTCGGCGTCGAACATCACATCTTTTATACGCTCGATGACCTTATCTTCAATGTCAGACTTCCGAAGCGCCTGACGGGTGCAGCCGTTGTGCTTCTTTGCGTTCGAGCATTTATAATAGAAATACCTCTTATCGTGCCGCCCCTTCGCGCTCTCCCCTACCATCGGGGCTCCGCACTCGGCACAGTACAGCTTCGTGGTGAGGATATATCTGTCCCCCGTTTTATAGCTCGCAGGAGCGCGGCGGTTATGTTCGAGCCTGTCCTGCGCCGCCTTGAATATCTCTTCGTCAACTATCGCAGGAACGCCGTTCGGAACAACTACATCGCGGTATCTGTATTCACCGATATACTTGCGGTTCTGAAACATCGCTGATACCGTCGTTTTCGTCACGCTTTTTTTATATGACGACTTAACGTTATGATCGTTCAGATATTTCACAATATCCTTTATCGGCTTGCCGTCAACGTACATCTGAAAAGCCTGCGTAACGAATGGCGCGGTCAGCTCGTCGATCTGATAATGCTTGTTCTCGTCCACCTTGTACCCTATCGGTATCAGCCCGCCGTTATATTGACATTTCAGCGCGTTCTCGGTCATTCCTCGGATAACCTTTTCCGATAATTCCGCCGAATAGTATTCCGCGAAGCCCTCTAAAACCGATTCGAGAATTATGCCCTCGGCACCCTCGGAGATTACCTCCGTTGCGGATAAAACCTTGACACCGTTTTTCCGAAGTTGAGCCTTATAGTGCGCGGAGTCGTATCTGTTTCGGGCGAAACGGTCAAGCTTCCACACGATAACGCTGTCAAATAAATTCTTCGAGCTGTCATGGATCATCTGCTGAAACATCGGGCGGTTATCGGTCTTAGCCGACATAGCGCGGTCGATGTAAGAATCGACGACTATATACCCCTTGCGTTCCGCGAACGCCTTACACTCTCGAAGCTGTCCCTCGATGCTTTCCTCGCGCTGGTGATCGCACGAATATCTTGCGTAAATTACTGCCTTCATCTATTACCTCCATTTCATCATGTGGTATCTCCCGCCACGTTCCCGTATCTTATGTACTACCATTATACCACACTTTTATATTTTTGTCAAGCCCGCTTTAAAGTGATAAATTGCAATTCAGGCGACATTGCTCTTATCAGCGTCATTATCATCAGCATCATCATCAGCTGCTTTGGCAAGGGCAGCCTTTTCATCGAGATACTGCTGATATTCCACCTTACCCTTTTTGCTTTCAAAATACTCTTTGATCGCAGGGTAGAAGCTCACCGCAAGCGAACTTATCTGTTGTTTTGTTATCTTTCCCATACATTTCCATGCATGGGACGACGTAGCTAATTTAGGCGTATCTGTTATTGCATTGATAAAGAGCGTGGGAAAAGCTGAAAACCCACTTTGATAAATTCCATTAGCTGCCCCGAGTCTAAGGTTGGCAAGTCCTCACAGTGAACGGGACAGCGATTAGTAAAACATTGGGGATCACCTCTTTTCGATTATTTCTTCTATGTTGTCGTAACCTTTCTTATCTGCCTCTAATATTATTATACCATACTACCTGTTCCAAAAACGGAACAATTAAAAATATTATTCTGAATTGCGTAAACCGTTGATAATCAAGGCTTAGGCAGGTGTTCATAGCAGCGAATGTAATAGTTTATTCACAATGCCTTATTCTTTCGTTTTTCCAAAAACTCCCTCAAAGCCTTCCCCAGCCCATGCTGCTCAACAAACTGCTTGACCTTCTCAAACTGCTCCCGCAAAGAGTTATAGAGCCGCTGCAAGTTCGATAATTCCGCCTTGACCGCTGTAATCTGCTGTTCTTGCTCGGACACCTTTTTCCGCAGGGCAGCGTTTTCTGTTTTCACAGCGGTAAGCTCGGAACGGGCGATATGCAGTTGATCGCCGAGCCTACCGTTCTCGGCAGAGAGCCGCACATTCTCATCGCGCAGAGCCACCTCGTCCGTCACGCTATCGTAGAACGCCCCATAATCATGGTCGAGCTGCATATACTTAGCATTAACATCAGCATTAGCCGCACGAAGCTGCTCGTTTTCTTTGAAAAGACGTTCGTTTTCGACGGTAAGCTCCGCGTTCTCGGCTTCGGCAGCCTTCGCGGTAACGTAGCCCTTCGCGGCAGCCGCGAGGGTATTGAAGTCATCGCGCCTGACCGACACCATATTGAACGGCAGGTTCTTCGCGCCGATCTCGTCCACCGCCTTGACTTCCTCGACCTGCTCTTGAAGCTCGGCAAGCTGCTCGGAGGTCTTTTGCAGCTTATACTCCTCGACCGACAAGTGCTCGGCAGTGCTGCCTTTCGTGCCGCGTTCGAGGGCATACCCGCAGGAGGTTATCCATTCGTGATACTCGTCCTGCAAGCGAGAATAGCTGTCCTTCCCCTTCCAGAACTCCGAAGCATTCACCCGTCTGCATGGTCTGCCCTTTCTGTCCTTCCCTGCGACGGTAGGAATGAACGCGACGTGCATATGCGGAGTCTTCTCGTCCATGTGGACGACCGCCGACACCACGAACTGCTCCCCGCCGACCTTGTGAGTGACAAAGCGGTA
>JAILFF010000015.1 GCA_024697705.1 Ruminococcus sp. | reverse complement strand
ACTCCGCCCGAAAGCGCAAGCAGTACCTTTCCGCTGCCGACCTTTTCGCGGATAGTCTTTATCGCCGATTCTGCATAGCTCTCCATCGTCCAGTCGCCCTTGCAGCCGCAGACGTTCTTAAGGAAGCTGTCAAGCATATCGGTGCCGTATTCGGTGTGATTTACTTCGGGGTGGAACTGCACGGCGTAGTGCTTTTTCTCGGCGTTCGCCATTGCCGCCGTCGGGCAGTTTTCCGTATGGGCAACGGTCTTGAAGCCCGCGGGTATCTCTGCTATGAAATCGGTGTGGCTCATCCAGGAAACGGCTTTTTCGGGCAGATCGTTTATGCTGCCGAAAAGAGCGCAGTCCTTGTCGTAGAAGGTCTCGGTCTTGCCGTATTCGGAAGTCGTGCAGGTCTGCACCTTTCCGCCGAGAAGATACGCCATAAGCTGCGAGCCGTAGCAGATGCCGAGTATCGGCACGCCCAGTTCAAAAATGCCCTTATCCACCGAGGGAGCGTTCTCTCCGTAAACGCTCTGAGGTCCGCCCGTGAAGATAATACCCTTCGGATCAAGCTCCTTGATCATATCGAGCGTGATCTTTCTGTAAGGAACTACCTCGCAGTAAACGTTACATTCTCTGACTCTGCGGGCGATAAGCTGATTATACTGCCCGCCGAAATCAATGATCAGCACATATTCATGACCTTTGATATCATTCTGCCGCATAAAAAAGTCCTCCGTTTTCAAGAATAAACCGATGACCGGTTGACCGGAAATAATAATCCATTATCATTATATCACAAAGTCCTTTTCAAGTCAACGAAATATTATGAATATTTTTGAATAACCAAACAAAAAACGATCCTGCAAGTCGGTCGTTTAGGCATTTGCTGCGGTCGTTTTGTGAAAAACAAAAGCCGCCATGCCCGAAAATGCCCGGGCACGGCGGTTTGTGCATAGTATTATTCGGCGGGAGTTATGCCGAGGATAGCGTCGTCGTCATATCCGGAATCTGCGTAAAAGCCAACGTTTTCCAGATAGGTAAACTTGATCCACCCGTATTTAACATAGTTTTCCACATCAAGATCGTCGGACCTTACATAGATATCAAGCTTGTCGCCGTCCTTTGCGGTAATATCCATGCTGACGAACGTTCCCGCGTACTGCTCCGCGTGGTCGAACGCAGCGGTGTAGGTAAGCTTGCCTTCCTTGTAAAGGTCGATGGTGTACGTTCCCCTTACGCCCTCGGGCATGGGTATCTCAATGCGCATTTCGGAGCCGCGGTCGTCTTTCAAGTCCTCGTTGGTCAAGTCACCCTCGGAATCGCCGAAATTCATCTTCGCGCTGTCGATGATAGCCTGCTTGTCGTCGTCCGCTGTGAGCTTCTTTGCAATAACGATGCGGTAATAATTCGGGTCGTTTTCGGGGTTTACGGGCGTTATCAGCGTGAGGTACTCGTCGGCGGCGGTGCAGTTTATGCCACATTCAACAAAGCTGTGTTCCTTAACGGCGGCGAGCCATTCGTCAAAGTCGTGCTGTGCGTTGCCGAAGGCGTCAGCCGTGAAGATATTATCCTCGTCTGCGTCGTGGTTGAATACCGCGAATATCACATATTCGCCGCTGTCCTCGTAGATGGTCTCGTAGTCGATAAGCGCGTGTTCGCGGTAGAAATCAATACCCTGCTGATACCGGTTAAGTCCCGTGAACATCAGCCCGCGTTCTGCTTCATCGTAAAATTCGTTGGCAGCGGGCGGCTCGTAAAAGGCGTTGTATCCGTAGATCACGGTATTTCTCGGCTGACCGTCCGCAGATATCGTATTTGTTCCGCCGTCATCGGGAGCGACAAGCGTTCCTCTGCTGTATTCGTCACCGTTAAAATCGTGGCTGAGATAATAAGTCCACTCACTGCCGCTTCTCTGCACCACGGGAAAATCTATATTCAACCCCTCCCCGTTATCAAAGCCGGGAATGTGGATATAGCCCACCGTGTCGGAGTTCCTTGCAAGAAACGGCTTTGCCCATTCGGCAACGGAGTCGGTTGAAGGCGGCATTGGTGCCTCGTTTGTTTTGGTAACTGTTGTGACCTGCGGCGTTTCGACGGTAACTTCGTCGGTCGGAGCCGCTGAGCTGTCGGAAACGGGCGTTACGGCGAGATCGCCTTCGAGCATCTCGTTCTGCGAGCTGCTGTCGCCCGACGATTCGCTTACGGAGCTTGCGGGGCTTTCTTTTACGGGTTCGATAGGCACCGAGCCTTTCATTGCGGCAACGGCAGCCCCTCCGACAACGAGTACAAACGCGGCAGCTGCGGCGATGATCGCGCCGTGATTCTTCCTTACGATAGCTGCTCCCGTGCTTTCATTTTTGTTCATTGATACTTTCATCTCGATACGTTCCTTTCCTTTTTCGGACAGCATTTCTTTTTTGCCTGCCCTCATTGTTTTCGCTCTTTCGAGTATCTGTCTGTCGAGCGAGAGATCAGGCTTATTCTGTCTGCGGATATTATTAAACAGATCTTTCAAAATAACCACTCTCCCTCATTTTATCTTTAAGCAGCTTTCTCGCGCGCGAAAGCCTCATGTTAAGCGCCCCCTCCGAGATGCCGAGCGTTTCGGCGATATCGGAGGGAGGTATGCCCTCGAAGTAGTACATATACACAGGCACACGGTACTTTGGCTTCAGCGACTTGACCGCCTGCCACATTTCCTGCTCGGCGGGGGTGTTGTATGAGCGCTCGTCGGGGATATCGTCCGTTTCCTCGTCGGATCGCCTTTTGTACCATGAGCTTTTGTTATAGGTATGTGAGATGTTTATGCAGGCACGGATAAGCCATGAGCGGCGCGCCTTCTCGTCCGTGAAGACCAGATCTTTCGTATAGTACAGCAGAAAGACCTCCTGATAAACGTCGTCGGCGTCGGCGCGGCAGTTTGTTTCCGCCAGCGCCAGACCGTAGACAAGCTCTCTGTACCGACCGATCACCGCGGTGAGATCGTCGGTATTTTGTATTTGGTTCGTCATGCCTCTCTCACCTCCCTGTCTACTAATTGCGCGAGAAGGTCAAATCCTAACGTATCGAAATCAAGTTTGGAGCATTGCACAAATACCTGCTTGACCGCAATAAGAATATTGTGATTTTGCTCAAATCGGCTCGATGCAGGCTACGCTTTCATTATAATGCTTACGGGGTACTTTGTCAATCATTATTACCCGGCTATCAGCATCTTTCTTTTCGATCGGGTCAAAAAGCTGTGCCGTTATCATGAAATTTATGTGAAACCGCACGGTTTGCCGCTCAAAGGGTTTGACTTTTCACGGCAAGTGTGATATAATAACAAAGTACGTTTTGTTAAATTTACTTTCGGGAAAGATGATAAAATGAGTATTAATAAGAATCTGATGGCTTTTACCCTGCCTACCCATAAGGGACGCCTTGCGGCAGCGGCTATTTCCGCGGTCTGCACCGTCGGTATCGGCGCGGGGTTCATGGCTTATTTTGATTATAAGGAAACTCGCGCTCCCGGCTGGCATAAGAATCTTTCGGGAACATACTATATCCTGCGCTCTACGGGTGAACGCGCCGTCGGCTTGAAGATGATCGACAATGCTTCGTATCTGTTCGATCTCAACGGTATCATGAAGACGGGCTGGCAGAAGTACGACGGCAATAACTATTACTTCGATGAATCGGGCGTAATGGCTAAGGGCATCGTAAAGATCGACGGCGAGGACTTCTACTTTGCCGACGAATCAGGCGTTTTCAAAACGGGCTTGCAGGATCTGAACGGCGAACAGTTCTACTTCGACGAGCACGGTATGCCCGGCAACGGCTTTACCAGAAACGGGGAAAATTACTACGATAAGGACGGTAAGCGAGTTATCGGCTGGCAGACTATCAACGGTATCCAGTATTATTTCTTCGAGGACGGCAAGAATAAGGGCAAAATGGCTAAGGGCTGGCAGGATATCGAGGTCGAAGGCGTGACCTACACCTATTATTTCGGCGCCGACGGACATATGTTCACGGGTATCCACACGATCAAGGGTCTGACCTACGACTTCGGGCAGACCGGAAATCTTTTCATGGGCTGGCGCAAGGTCGATAAGTATTATCTTTATGCCGACGAGAAAACAGGCGCGTTTGCGGTGGGACTTACCAAGATAGGCGACGATACCTATTACTTTGACAGCAATTACTATATGAAAACAGGCTGGGTCGAGGTAGAGGACAAAAGATACCGTTTTGACAAGGACGGCAAAATGCTCCACGACTGCTGGTATGAAGAGAATCTGAACAAGTATTACTTCACGGCTGACGGCTCGGCGGCTTCGGGCTTTATCAAGCTCGATTATGATTACTACTTCTTCGACCCCGAGACCAACGATATGCAGGTCGATTGGTATCAGGACGGCGAGGACTGGTACTATTTCGGCGAGGACGGCAAGGTTTGGCAGGGCTTTTACAATTTCAAGGGCTACTGGTGGTTCTTCGATCAGGCGACCCACCGCTCGGCCCGCGGTCTTACCAAGACTGTTGATTTTACCGAAGAACAGGAAAAGACCATTAAAAAATTCAAGAAAGACCTTGAGAATCTGACCAAGTTCGGCGATGTCAAGTCTTCGCTCGGTCTGCCCGATCTTCCGCCCGAATCCGCGGACGATTACGACGCAAAAAGGACTGAGTTCATAAACAAGCTGATCGAATACGGGTATTCGGAAAAGCAGGCGAAATACTGCGAAAATCTGTGGAACACCTACGAGACCGCCGAAAGCTACGAATATCTGAACGCTACGGCATATACGAAGATCGGCGACAGGCTCTTCGGACAGCATTTCTTCGGCGACGATCATACGGTCAAGACGGGCTGGCAGACCTACGGCGGGATAAGATTCTATTTCGACCCCGTTACAGGCGAAAAGGTCACAGGCTGGAAAACGCTGGCGGGCAAGAAATATTACTTCGGCGAATTCGGCGTCTGCGCGGTCGGCAAGGTCAGAGTGGACGGAAAGCTGCACGATTTCGGCTCAAAAGGACATCTGCCTTACGGCGTAACAAAGGTAAACGGCGCTTACAAGTATGTTACGGCGGACAATCGCTACGGCGTGAACGTATTCGGACGGCTTGACGGAAAGGTATACTATTTTGACGAAAGCGGCAATACTTGCAGGGGCTGGCGCGAGATAAACGGCACTCTGTTCTATTTCGGCTCGAACGGCGAGATACTCACGGGCTGGCAGAAGAACAATTCCGACAGAGTTTATATGACAGAAGATGGCGCGTTAAAGAACTCATGGCTGAATCTGAGCGACGGCACCTACTACTTTGACGGCAGCTCCAAGATGGTTTCAGGCTGGACGCAGATCGACGGCGTGTATTACTACTTCGGCTCTGACGGACGGCTCAAAAACGGCTGGACTGTCATTGACGGGCACAGCTATTATCTTGATCACGGTTCGGTGCTGAGGGGCGTTTTCCATGATACCGAAGGCAATACGTTTGTAACAGGCGCGGACGGCTATGTCAAGGAGGGCTGGGTCAAGTTCAATGGTCAGCTTTACTACGCGGATTCAAACGGCTCTCCGCTTACGAACACTCAGAAGAGGATCGACGACGGTATGTATTCGTTTGATATTAACGGCATAGCTACAAGACTCAGATAATAATCAGGACGGGTATTTTTCCCGTCCTTTTTGTTTTGCGAGGTTAAAAAGAATAAAAATCGCAAAGCGAGGGCAAAACCAAAAGTCTTAGGAAGGGGGTGTGGGGGATAACCCTTCTTCAGAAGGGTTTCCCCCACAGAAGCCCACGGCGTTCGCAAGCTTATCGGTAAGAAGCAAAGTGTACGGTTCAAAAATAAAATCGGCAATTTCAAAAAAAGCTGACAAAAACTCACAAGAGAATAGCTCTGCAAAACAGTACGGAAACAAATAAATTGCCGATTTTATTGTGCAAAAGAGCGGAGCGATTTTTGCACAAGAGAATTGCGCAGGTCAACACTTTCCGACCGGAGAAGAACTGCATTTTGTTATCGGGAACAGGTATTTTTCCCGTACTTTTTGTTTTTGGGTGAATAATCGGGCTTGCTTTCGGCAATACTACTTACATCAGAAAAGGAGGAGTCGATATGACTGACAAAGAATTATTGTATATCGAGGACGCGCTCGGACACGAGAAGTTTTTCGAGACAAAGTGCCGCGAGGCAAGCGAGCAGCTTTCCGACAGCTCGCTCAAAGAGCTTGCCTGTCAGCTCTCGCAGCGTCACGGCAAGCTCTACGGCGAGCTTTACGGCTTGCTCGGCAGATGATGGGAATATGAGAGGAGGAATCAGTCATGGAAATGCACGACAGAGATGTTATGGAAAACCTTCTCGGGCTTGAAAAGGGCGTGTGCGATCTTTATATGCACGGCGCGATCGAGTCCTCGACCGACCATGTTCACGGTGTGTTCAGCAGCGCTCTGAACGAGTCGCTCGGTATGCAGTCGCAGATATATTCCGCGATGGAAAGCCGAGGCTGGTACAGCGCCGAAAACGCCGAACAGCACAAGGTAGAGCAGATAAGGCAGAAGTTCGGCTCGCGCTGACGGCTGAACTCCGAAATTCAAAGACCGTTCCGGGAAAACTCGGAACGGTCTTTTTCTGTAATGCTGCAAATGAATGTTTGTTCTTTACTCGCCGAATTTTAAGACGCCGTTTGCGCGAAGCTGTCTTAAGAAAGTGAATCTTGCAATATCCTTGAATTCGGGCTTTATCATGTAGTACATATAGTGTTCGAGCAGATTTAAGGTCTCGTAAGTTCTGCCCTCGATCTTGAACTGGCTGAATCCCATCGGGACGTACTTGTTCCAGATATCATCGGGAGAAATATGCGTGCTTAGCTGCTGAATATCGAAAACAGTTCTGCCGACGCTCGGACACTTTGCGAACTGCTTCATTTCGGGGTGCTTCTTCATGAAATCATCATCGGTATAGTCGGAATTCGGGTGCTTTCTTATATATTCGGCGTATTCTATCTGATGCAGACCGATAAGTCTGTAATGCTCGGAGCGTCTTTTACAGCCGGGTTCGCAGCAGGCATTTACGAGTATCTCGCATTTTTCCTTATCGGGAATCTTTTCGAGTATATCGAATTTATTGTTCAGGTCATAGTCCAGCACGACGATATGATAATCCTTTTCGACCTCCGAATACATAGCCTCGGGGTCGGTGATGCGCTTGCAGGTGGAGCTTGTCAGCTTGTAGTTCGGATATTTCTGTCTTATATAATCCTCCAGAAGCGGAGAGAAAACAATAGCTTCGTTCAGACCGTTATCCGCCATTTCCATGACCATATTGCAGAAAACATCGTAGAGGTGTTTTTTCTCTATCATGGGATTTGTAAAAGTAAATCTGAGCGGGATACCCCTGTCGTTAAAAGTGCTGATAACAGTTCTTATAAATTCCTTGTCGCAGTAACCGCCCTGCATCCTGCCGCCGTTCCAAAGCGAAGGCGGGAAACAGCCGTATACGGAAGCGATCTCCACACCGTCGCGGAAATACTGCGGACATCGCTTCAACATCTCCGCAAAGACAAGATTGAATCTGAAACGACCGGCGAAATCCGGCAAATGAAATCGTACTCTCATTATAATTTCCTTTCGTATAATTCATATAATTTGCGGTACGCTGTCCGCGCTCCGACAAATGGACAGAATCTTTGTGCTTTGGTCATAATACTTTTAAAACAGATGTTTTGCAGCGAATGTCGCAGATCAAACGCTCCAAAAATGTCGATATGTCATTTATTCCGAATACTATTATACCATAACATAATAAAAAAATCAATACCAAAATACGAAATCACGCACAAACCGAGCATCTGTAATATTTTAGGAGAAGCAGTTTCGCCGCCGTATCCCGCCCGCCTAAACGTATGTTTTGGCAAAAGATTTCGACAGGCGGTGCGCGGTAGTTTCCGAGGAAGTCTGTTCATCAAGTGAACAATCCCGCTGATAAAAAATTTTTCTTTCGTTCGATATGCGATTGACATATCAGTGTCGATGATGTATAATTATACTTATATGAGCAGACTTGCGGTTTGCTTTCTATTTGTATTTCAGGAGATCCGTCAAAATGAAAAAGGCAATCAAGATCACATTCAGAGCTGTATTAATGATCCTCTGTCTGATAATGCTGTTTTTCAAAGACCATGGTACACGAAGCCGAATGCTGCAAGAAGAATATGCAGATTATTTCCGATAACGGCGCACCCGATGTGCCTATGCTGTTCTTCATATCAAAACAGCAGGCAAAAATCCAATTTCCGAATGATCCCGATAAATATTTACAGCTATACCGAAATTATACCGATAACAAACAGGAATACATTGACATGGACTGCGGTCACTATGTCCATCTTTTTGAACCTGATTTTATCGCTGATGAAATAAAAAGGTTTATCATCGAGCTTGATAATAATTGAACATAACTCACAAAATCAAATGAAAAAGGAGATCAGTATGACATACGAAGAAGCCGTAAAAGCCATACCGAAGGGCAGATACCGCCACTGCAAAGGCAATGAATATGAAGTCCTTGAAATTGCGCGGCACTCGGAAACGCTTGAACCGATGGTCGTATATCGTGCGCTTTACGGTAATCACGGAGTATGGGTCCGTCCTGCCGAAATGTGGAATGAAACTGTCGAAAAGGACGGCAAAACGTTCAAGAGATTTGAGATGTGTGAATAATATGGAATACTCTATCGACAACTGCACTGTAATAATAGACAGCACGGCGACCCGCGACTATTATACGGAACATCCGGAGCATAACAGCTGTACTTGTTCGGGATGCAAAAACTTTCGGGAATATGTGAAGCTGTTCCCTGCTGAGGTAAAAGACTTTTTCTATGCTGCCGGCATCAGTGATATGCGGGTGATATCGGAAATTATCCCACTTGCAACACTTGATAACGGTCTGCTTCTTTACGGCGATTTCTTTCACATTGTTGGCAGAATGGAAAATGCTTCCAAGATCATTTTGGAGATCCCCTGCTGCGAGAGACGCACCGACAGCAGCGGAAACAACGTGTTCGTTAAAACCGGAACAAAAACGCAGACTGTATCAGAAACAGCCTTTAAAGAATTGACTGACAGCTTTGAAATAATGTTCACCGATAAAACAGCTCTTGTTCCCGAAAATTTTCCAAAACCGCTTTTACAGCTTGAGATTAAAGCGCATATCCCGTGGATCATTGATGAGGAAAATACTTATTAAATAACGAAACCGTATTGTTCATATATTCTCCATTGACAACTATCCGAAAAAATGATATAATTAGCAATGTTAGTTTATAAGGCTAAACATTCGATCAAAATGTAATACTATTCCTCGACCAAATTCGTGACAAGATTCGCCGCCATGGACACGAGTGCCAAGGATGACGACGAAGGCTAACTGGCGTTAGTCGAGGAGGAAGACGACGGCAATCGTGTTCAGGGTGGTGAAGCTTGTTGCAAATTTGGTCGAGGAATAGTATAATGCCGGATAAGACCGCGGACTTCAAGCGCCTGCTGTTTTGTCCGGCTTTTTTGCGGAGGTATGAAAATGAAAAACAACAACTTTACCGAAGGAGCGATATTGCCGAAGCTCCTGAAATTTATGCTGCCCGTGCTGTTTGCAATGTTCCTGCAAGCGATGTACGGCGCGGTCGATCTGCTCGTGGTGGGAAGGTTCGGAACGGACGCCGATGTTTCCGCCGTTTCCACGGGTTCGCAGATACTTCAAACGCTGACTAACCTTATCGTCAGCTTTTCAATGGGGATAACTGTCGCGGTCGCACAGCGTATCGGGCAGAAACGCCCGCAAGACGCGGCTCGGACAATAGGAACAGGGCTTATCATATTTGTCATAGCGGGAGCGCTGTTCACCGTAATAAGCGTGATCGGCGCGGGCGGGCTTGCGACTGTTATGAAAGCTCCCGAAGAAGCATTTGACCTCACAAAAAGCTATATCCGTGTCTGCGGCGGAGGATTTCTTATCATCACCGCATATAATCTGCTCGGAAGTATCTTCCGCGGGCTCGGCGATTCCAAAACACCGCTGATCGCAGTCGGAATAGCTTGTGTGTTCAACATCATCGGCGATCTTTTGTTCGTTGCGGTACTGGAGCTCGGCGCGACGGGCGCGGCGCTTGCAACCGTAATGGCGCAGCTTGTCAGCGTTATCATTTCGTTCTTTATCATCAGAAGGACAAAGCTGCCGTTTGAGCTTCACAAGTCAAATCTGAGAATAGAAAGCATATACGCCAAAAATATCGTCCGCATCGGAACGCCGATAGCATTGCAGGATTTCCTTGTAGGCATCTCGTTCCTTGTGCTGCTTGCCATCGTAAATCAGATCAGCGTAACCGCGTCGGCGGGGGTAGGCGTTGCGAACAAGGTATGCGCTTTCATCATGCTTGTGCCGCTTAGCTTTATGCAGTCGATGTCGGCGTTTGTTGCTCAGAACTACGGCGCGGGACACACCGACCGAGCCGTGAAAGCTCTCAAAAGCGGTATCGCCGTATCGCTGCTGTTCGGCGTTTTGATGTTCTTTGTGTCTTTCTTCCACGGCGATCTGCTTTCGGGAGTATTCTCCAACAAGCCCGATACCGTTGCCGCAGCGTGGGATTATCTGAAAGCATATTCGATCGACTGCCTGTTCACCTGCTTTCTGTTCTGCTTTGTGGGCTTCTATAATGGTATCGAGAAAACAAAGTTTGTGATGATACAAGGCATCACGGGTGCTTTCCTTGTGAGAATACCCGTTGCATTTGTCATGCAGCAGACAGGGAACGGTTCGCTGTTCAAGATAGGTCTTGCCACGCCGTGTTCGACAGTATTACAGATCGTCATGTGCTTTGCTGCGTATGTTGTTTTTTCCGGGAACAACTCCCCTGCCGCTCGGAAAGCGTATAATAACGCATGATGCATTAGCCCATATTTCATCAGGCATTCACAAATAATTTACAAATCCCGATGCAATTTTTCTGCCGCTTTACTTGACTGTATATGGTGAAACGTTTCAACAAGCGAGGTCATGATATGAACGATATCGAATTGCTCGCGCTGCTGCGAACCGACCCCGAACGAGGGCTTGCGCAGACCGTGAGCCGGTACAGTGCCTTCGTTTACAAGATCGCGTCGGCAAGGCTGCGATACGTCTGCACAAGGGAGGATATAGAAGAGGCTGTCAGCGATACTTTCTATATATTCTTCACGAACGGTCAAAACAACGGCTTTATAATACGGTCGGTACGCGCTATACTTTCGGTCATTGCCAAACGGCACTGCATAAACGTGTTCCACAGGCACAGCAGACAACCGAAGACAGTGAATTTGTATGCTCATGAAATACAATCCGCAGAAGCGGCAGCCAGTGCAGCCGTCGCCGCTATGCTTGACAGCTCACTTTCAAGCGGCGCAGAAGCCAAATAAACGCAAAAGCAGGCTTGACAAAAATAATTCAAGCCTGCCGTTTTTTTGCACATAGTACCCAAACAGTACCCAAAACCCAAATCCAAGACAAAAAGAAAACTCTGAAACAACGGTATTACGTCATTTCAGAGCCTTAATCATGCACGCGGATTGAGAGATTTGAACTCTCGCGCCGGTTTCCCGACCTACTCCCTTAGCAGGGGAGCCCCTTCACCACTTGGGTAAATCCGCAAAAATATTAACGGACAGGGTGGGATTCGAACCCACGGTACGTTGCCGTATCACCGGTTTTCAAGACCGGCTCCTTAAACCACTCGGACACCTGTCCCCGTGACCTGAAAGCCCCAAGACCATTTCCTTTTGTCTTCCCCACGTCCTGCGACTTAAATATTATATCATAAAAAAAGAGTCTTGTCAACTCCGCCGAAAGAATTTTGTATGTTTTCACAAATCTGCATATTGCAGCTTGTGCAATCTGCATAAAAGCAACCCTTGGAGCTGACAAAACTCCCGGATCACAACTATCATTTACCGTCCGCATTGCTGCCGTGCTGTGTGAAACTTCGTTTTTGAGGTCATAATTCAGACAGCAAGGCAGCTTTACGGTCAGACGATTCGGCAGTCAGGCGTTTGCGATTATCTCCCGAACGCAGGGCTTTGGCTTATGGTCAACGGTGAACAGCAGCGGATACTGCTTGATCCTCGGCATATTCTGTTCAAGCCCGAAGGTATCCAGCCAGGTGTAATCGTCAGCAACGCCCCATGTCGTCACGCAGTCGATAACGTCCGAATAGCTGCGGTATATCTCGAACAGCCGAACATACATCTCGTTTATCTTGGCTAAGTTTTCCTCCGACGGCACCATTACTTCCCTGATATACTCGGCAAAGCCCGGGTCGCCCGGCTTCAGGCGCTTCTCGCCCTCGTTTATCGCCGCCATCAGCGATATGTCAAGCTCGGTAACGTGCAGGCGCAGACCCATTCCCGCGTAGATCTCGATCGAACGCTTGATCTCGTCGTAATCGGGCTTGACAAAATGGTGCTCCTGCAATCCCATACCGTCGATACGGCAGCCCTTGTCCCGAATTTCATTGATAAGCTGCACGATACGGGCGCGCTTTCCGGGAGTACACGCGCTGTAATCGTTATAGAACAGCTGTGCGTTCGGCGAATACTTGTCCATAGCGCGGAACGCCGCCGTGATGAATTCCTTGCCGCAGAGCTTGAAATATTCGCTGCTGCGATAAACGGGGTCTTCGCCGCTGCCTTCCGCGGGAGTGCCGTCTCTTGTGGCTTCGTTCACCACGTCCCAAGCGTAAACATCGTTATTATACCGTTCGCAAACAGCTTTGGTGTGAGCTTCTATGCGCTCGAAGATAAGCTCGGGCGCGGCAGGCTTGTCGCCGTCCTTATACATCCAGTCGGCTGTCTGATTATGCCAGACGGGAGCGTGGGCGCGGACTTTTATGCCCAGTCTGCGGGCGGTATCGAATATCTTATCGGCGGCGTCGAAGGTGAACTTCCCTTCTTCGGGCTCGGTGAGCAGATACTTCATTTCGTTTTCGGGTGTGACGCTGTTGAAGTGTTTTTTCAGCAGTTCTTCGTAGCTGTCGATATTTATTCTTGCGACCGCTGCGCCTATTTTGAAATACTTTTCATATGTTTTGGCAAGAGATGGCAGTTCGTTCATGATGATCCTCCTTTTGAGATATTTATTGATTCCTCAATTATTACTTCGGCAATTAAATAATTGGTTTAGCCGCTATCAGTGTAGGGTGGCACGAACGCAGTTCGTGCAGGCTTGCCCCGACCACGAATATCACCAATAAACGTGAGGGACGACAGTGGTGGGGGCAATGGCACGAACAAGTTCGTGCAGCCACCCTACCCTCTCAAATTGTTTAATTGCCGCATTAATAATTCTTGAAAATTTATGCGCAGTATCTCGGAAGCAGGACAAGCAGAAAATTCAAGAATCAATTAGGGGAGCAATAATTATTCTCTTGTTTGAAAAGTATTATATCATATTATTTCTGTCATGTCAATGGATAATACAGAAAAGAAACATAATGCCCCGCCGAAATCAAAACAGCTATTGACTATTGACAACCTGTATGTTATATGTTATAATATTATCATCAAATGATGATAATATATGTTCAGATAGCATAAACATACAGACGCGGATAATAGAGGTGAAGTTATGAAAAACGAAGCACAGGCTTTTGCGCTTATCAAAGATTACATAAGCAAAGCCGCCAAGATAAAAAATAACGCCGAGCTTGACGAGCTTGACGCCAAATATTCCGAGCTGCTCGAAAAAATGGGCGACCCGCTGTTCGACGACCTGCTGAACGATATCTCGGGGCTCGCACGCAGACTGCTCAAACGCAGCATCAAGACACGTACCGACGATACCGCCGAGCTTTCGGGCGCGGCAAGAAAGGAATATCTCTCGGTACAGCGTCTTCTTAACGAAAATCTGCTGACTTACCATTTTCAGCCGATAATCCGCGCCGATAACGGAGAAATTTTCGCGTATGAAGCTCTTATGCGAGCCAAAGGCATCGAAGGCATCACTCCCTACCATATCCTGAAATACGCCGAGCTTTCGGGCAGGACAAACGAAGTCGAGGAATATACCTTCCTGAATGTCCTGAAGCTGATGACCGATAACAGCGATATGCTTCACGGCAGAACGGTGTTTATCAACAGCATGGCGAAGGTGCAAATCTCGCCCGGAAAGACCGCCGAGATCGAACGGCTTCTTGCGGTGCAGTCGGGCAAGGTCGTTATCGAGTTTACGGAAAACTCTCAGTTCGACGACGGAAAACTCGGAGAGATCAAGGAAAAATACGCCACCCTCGGTATCCCCGTGGCAATCGACGATTACGGCACTGGCTACTCGAATATCTCCAATCTGCTTAGGTACACGCCCGATTTCGTAAAGATCGACAGAGCGCTCATCAGCGGCATCGAAAGCAATGCCAATAAAAAGCATTTCGTGCGCGAGATCATCGACTTCTGCCACGAAAACAACATCAAGGCGCTTGCCGAAGGCGTCGAGACAGCCGAAGAGCTTCGGACGGTGATAATCCTCGGAGCAGACCTTATTCAGGGATTTTACACCGCCCGCCCCTCTGCCGAGCCTCTCGATGAGATACCTTACTCCATGCGCTCGGAGATTCGCACCTATCGTCTCGAACTGGAGGACGGCAAGCGGCTGAAAATTTATTCCGCCGAAAAATACGAAAAATTATCTCTCGAAAGACTTGCAAAAGAAGGTTACAGCTGTATCCATGTCGGGTTCGGATACCACGACGGCAGCGTTTCGGTCATCGGAACGAACCGCTTGGATTCGGGACTGCACATCGTCTGTGCGGACGGCTTTCATGGAAAGCTGGTGCTTGAAAATGCCTTTCTTTCAAATACCGCGGGCAGACCGTGCATTGACATCGGCAGAGAAAGCAGCGTCACCATTGCGCTAATCGGCATGAGCAAGCTCGAAGGCGGCGGTATCCGCGTTGAAGAAAGCTCGAAATTATACACGGAAGGCAACGGCGACCTTGATATCAGGCTCGGCGGCAGCGATTACTATGGCATCGGCAACGAGCTTTCCTCCCCGCACGGGCGCCTCGAATTCGGTCAGGACGGCACGATATCCGTCACGGCGAACAGTCATTCGGGCATCTGCATCGGCTCGGGAATGGGCGGCGAAATAGTCATCAGCAAGGGGCGATACGTGTTTAACGCAGCAGGCGCTTCGAGCATCGGAGTCGGTTCGTACATGGGCGACACGAATATCGAGATACTCGGCTGCGATTTCGAGATGACGGGCGGCGGCGCGTACTGCATCGGAATCGGCTCGGTGAGCGGAAAAGCTAAGGTACACATAATCTATTCAAGCGTAAGAATGACGCTTTACAGCCAGCAGGCAGTGGGCGTCGGCTCGCTTATGGGCTCAGCCTCCGATATCGACATAGAAAGCATGAGCATAACCATCGAGATCAGCGCATCCGATCTGTCAATGATAGGCTCGGTCTACGGAGCGTCGAATATTTCTGTTCAGCGTTCCGCCGTAAATCTCACGGGCGACGGCACGGGCGCGCTTGCATTCGGCGGCATCAAGGGAAATACCAAGCTGACGCTGACCGACATTGATCTTCTGCTGAAGCTCTCAAACGCGCTGAACGTCTGCGTGATCGCCGACGACAATTCCGTACATATCAAAGGCGGCAGATACCGCATCACGCTGAACAATCAGAAAACCGATACGTTATAACCGTAAGATAATGACAAAAAGCTCCCCCGAAGCGACCCGGGGGAGCTTATATTATATTCAGACAGACGTTTGCGATTTTAAGTAACGCTTATCATTCGGCTTTCTTTTCGTCCTTAGACTCGGACTTCTTTTCGTCCTTCTTTTCGTCCTTCGATTCGGACTCGGCTTCTTCATCGGTCTCCCAGCCGAGATCATCTCCTACCAACGGAGTACCGGGAGTAAATTTGAGTTCCTTTCCGTCGCCGAACTTGACCTTTACGCCGTCCTTGCCGTCCTCGACGACCTCAGCGGATATGGGTTCGCCGTCCGACATCGTGCCTTCCTTATCGATTTTTATCGTTTCAGCCTTCTTGACAGAAAGACCCTTGTCAGTTATCTCCGCGCTGCCGCCCCAATAGCTGCCGTCCGCGAAGTTTCCGCTTACGTACCACTCGTTCGCTGTCCAATGCTGCGCTTCGGTCAGGAATTCTATCGACAGAGTGTTGCCATCTTCGTCCGAGAAGTTTCCTTCTCTGCTCCACGAGCCTTTTGCCTTGGCAAGCTCTTCCTTGGAAAGCGCCTTGACCTCGACGTCGAGCGGCTCGTATTCGGCGGTGAAAGGCTCGGTAGAAGCGATCAGCTTGCCTTCGCCGTTCACGTCGTACTCATAGATATCAAACGACATAGTTATTGTACCGATAGGCGCGGCTCCCGCAAGTCCGTCAAACGGCACAGCCTCTCCGAGATGCTTTCCGGGAGCGATCGTCGAATCTCCGTAAGCTGCGTGCTCCTCGCCGTTGACCTCGCTCTTGGATATGCGCAGATCAATGGTCTTATCGGTACCGTTGTAGGCATAAAGGAATACGGTAGGACCGAAGTATTCCTCGTCATAGCCCGCACCCTGGAGCACGATCTTGATGCCGTCCTTGTCGTATGCGACGTCGCCCGAATCGTCATAAGGTATCGCATCGCCCGAATATTGGGGATTCTTGACGCTTACCTTGTCGGTATAGATCGCATGATCGAAATCATCGCCCACAACGATCACCATCGAGAATTCAACTTCCTGTATCTCGCTCAAGCCATAGGACTGAAGCAGCGAATCTCCGACATAAATGCTGTACTTATTGGTATCGTTTTCGGCGGGAACGGTAAACACGCCGCCGAAATTGGTAGCGCCCTCCGACGTCATGATAAGCGGCTCGACCTGCATAACCCAGCCGTCAACGCTTGCTTCTTCCAGATAAATGGTGAGCTCCTTGCCCGTCTTGTTCTCGATATCAAGACCGAGTTCGGGACCGTTATCCACATCGGCGTTTTTTCTGAACTCTGTCGCCTTGATATTGATGTCGTGTTTGTCATAGACGGTAACATCAACGGGAACGGGCGCTGCAAGAGGTCCCTCATCCACGGTCTCGATGATCTCGGCAGCCGAATCCGACGACGTATCGGGCGCTGACGAATCAGCAGCGCTCGCAGTGCTCGCAGCAGTCGTTGTAGTTTCGGTCTTATCTTCTTCGCCTGTTGTTTTGCTTCCGCAGCCGGGCAGCATAGCCACAGTGAGAATAACGGCAGCCAATAAAGCTAAAGTTTTCTTCATAATTATTCCTCCGGATAAAGTTTTCTTGTGCCAAATACTTTATTATAACTGACGGACATTCGCAAAACACCGTGAATGTCCGTCAGACTACTAACAATCAGATAACATCAATACTTCTCGTTGATCAGCGTGATACCGTCTATGCGGAGATCGAAATACGGAGCGCTGCGCTTTTCCGACTCATGGAAATAGCCGTCGCCGACAACTTCCGTATCGGGAGTATAATCGGGGTCGGTATCAACGTCAGCCATGTAGGTATCAAGGTGTTTGCCGTCAACCGTGAATTTCGAGGTATCAAATATATGCAGCGTACCTTCCTCCAGCTCTTTTCTTACCTCGTCGAGAGCGTCATGCGTACCCGCGGCGGCAACGTCGTTGTTGATCGCCGTCAGCTGTACGGAATCGGTATATACCGAGCCTACCCAGTCGGAGTCGAGCGGGTCGTCGTGAACAACGCTGTTTATCATATACACAAAGTAAGGCGCCCAGTTGATGCGCGAGCTTACGATAAACGTGTTCGGGCATTCTTCCTTTGTTGAGCCGTTATAGGAGATGTTCGGCACGCCTGCTTCTTCGCAGGCGGTAGGAGCGCCCATCGAGTCCGCGTGCTGCGAGATAAGAACGCAGCCGTCGGCGATAAGCTGTTCGGCGGCAGACTTTTCGGCTTCGATATCGAACCACGAGCCCGTGAACGTTACCTTCATCGTAACGCTCGGGCATACCGACTTGGCGCCGAGATAGAAAGCGGTATAGCCCGAAATTACCTCCGCGTAGGTGAATGCGCCGATGTAGCCCATTACCGCCTGATCCTCGGTTATCCTGCCCGACTGGATCATCTCATTGATCTTCATGCCCGCAGCCACGCCGACAAGATATCTGCCCTCGTAGATCGAGGCAAAAGCGTTGTGGAAATTGTCTCTCTTTTCGGTGTGAGCCAATGTACCCGTCGCATGGCAGAACTGAACATCGGGGAACTCCGCTGCCGCTTCAAGCATATATTTCTCGTGACCGAAGGAATCGGCGAACACGATATTGCAGCCGTCCCCGGCGAGGTCTTCGGCTACCTGTTTGCACTCCTCAGCTTCGGGAACATTCGTTTTGACAACGATCTGTTCTTTGGTAAGTCCGAGAGTTTTTCTTGCAAGCTCAACGGAATTTATGAAATTCAGATCGTAGGTCGAGCTTTCGTCGTGCATACAGATAAGTCCTAACTTGATATTTGCCGTAGGCGATTCGGGAACGACCTGCTCCGTAACCGCAGGGGCGGCCTCCCCGGTCTCGGGCACTGTCCCGGTATCGGCGGTAACGCTCGTTTCCCCGTTATTCGAGCCGGAAGCATCAGCTCCCGAATCGCTGCCGCAGGAGGTCAGTCCGCTGAACGCAAGCGCGCCCGCAGCCGCCAGCGAAAACAGTCTGAGATCATATTTTTTACTCATAGTCGATTCTCCTTTGCAATATTTCTATATTTCCGCGTACCCGATCTGTATATATTTTTTCAGCCGCCGAAATACAAGCGGTATCGGCGGGAGCGAAAGGTACGCTTATCTATCTCCTAATAAACGGACTTATCCTTGATGGAGGAATACTCGTCGAACAGCTTAAGACATTCCTCGCGATCAAGCTCTTCGTAAGCCTTTTCCTCTTCGTCGTAGAACACCTGATCGCGGAAGCCTATCCTGTCGGTGTCGGAAACGCGGCAGCCGTAATATACCTTACCGATATTCGCCCACTGGATCGCACCCGCGCACATGGGACAGGGCGCGGCGGTGGTATACAGCTCGCAGCCGCCGAGATCGTAGGTTCCGAGCGTGCGGCAGGCGTCGCGGATCGCCATCATCTCGCCATGACAGGTAGCGTCCCGATTCTTCAAGACCTCGTTATGCCCTCGTCCGACGACGGCGGAATCCTTAACGATCACGCAGCCGAAGGGTCCGCCGTGTCCCGCACGGATACCCGCGTAAGCCTCTTCCGCCGCCAGTTTCATATAAACGTTCATGCTCATGATCGCCGCCTCCTTCACCTTGTAAGATAAAAGATAAGAGATAAAAGATTAAAGATATATTTTAATCTCCGTGTTTGAAATATTAAACTAATATTTCACTGTTGCGTATTATATCTTTTATCTATTATCTTTAATCTTTTATCTTATTTACAAATGCTCATTTATAGGTAATAATATAATAACACATTTATTTGTATTTGTCAAGATTAGTTCGCCTATTTTTCGTTCATCACTTCCGCCCTGTACTCCGACGGACGCTTCCCCGTGCATTTCCCGAACTGCCTGACAAAATGCATATCCGACGAATACCCGCACATATGCGCTATCTGTCTTATCGTATGCCCCGTCGAGGAAAGCAGATACTTCGCCCGCTCGATACGCGCCGCAATGACGTCGTTCATCGGCGTGACCCCGAACAGCTTCTTGTACGTGTGCTGAAACGACGACTGGCTCATGGCAAGCTCGTGCGAAAGCCCTTCGATGCTCCAACCCAGCGAGGGGTCGTTATATATCTTCGAGCGCAGCAGCGACATTTTCTCGTAATTCGTCCCGCTGCCGACGACACCCGAGCGGTGCAGCTTTTCGCTCAGCTTGAAGAAAAACAATTTCAGCAGCAGATCGGTCGAATCGGCGCGGTAGAGGTCCGCCGAATAATGCTCGCGGCACATCATGTCCACAAGCATCGAAAGCTCGGAGATCGAGCCGGGCTTGACGGGCGTATCAAAAGGCAGATCGAGCGCTTCGAGCAGGCGTTCGTCCTCCGCGCTGTCGGGCAGAAAATGGAACCAGTCATTGCCGAAGCGGCTGCCCTCGGCGCGGTAAAGCTGCGGCGTGCCTTTTCTGTACAGAACAGCCGAGCCCTCTGTGACGAGCTGTTCGCCGTCCGAAAAAGTAAAAAGCGCGTCGCTTTTGAGCAGCAGCATAAGATAGTCGCCCGAGCCCGCGGGACGGTCGATGAAAAAATCCGCGTCGTGCCATTGGTTAAAGCCTACGTTCGTGATATGCATACAGTTCACCCCTTTCCTGTATATTAACATATCCTGCAACGATTGTCAAGCCGCCAAAACCGCATAACTGCTAAATTTGCAGGATATGTAAGTGTTTTTGCAGGATTGCCTATTGAAAACAGCGTTAAAATAGTTTAGAATATAGAAAAGACGATCCGACATTTCCGCAAGGAGGAAAAACCAATGAGCGCAAATATCAAAACTCCGCCGATGGGCTGGAACAGTTGGGACTGCTACGGCGCGGGCGTTACCGAGGACATCGTTCGGGCAAACGCCGAATATATGGCAAAGCACCTCAAACAGTTCGGCTGGGAATATATCGTCGTAGATATACAGTGGTATGAGCCATCGGCGACAAACCACGCCTACTCGCCGTTTACGGAGGTCTGCCTTGACGAATACTCGCGGCTGATTCCCGCAATGAACAAGTTCCCCTCTTCGGCTGACGGAAAGGGCTTTGCGCCGCTTGCGGAATATGTACATTCTCTCGGGCTGAAATTCGGCATACATATCATGCGCGGCATTTCAAGAAAAGCAGTCCACGCCGATACTCCCCTGCTCGGCACCGAACACACCGCCCGCGAGATCGCCAAAACGAACAGCATTTGCGCCTGGAACACCGATATGTACGGCGTTGACCCCGAAAAAGACGGCGCTAAGGCTTACTACGACAGCATTTTTAAACTTTATACCGAGTGGGGCGTGGATTTTGTCAAGTGCGACGATATCGCCCGCGAACTGCCTCGGGAGGAGACCGAGCTTATCATGCTGAGCGAAAGTCTGCGCGGCTGCGGCAGAGATATGATCTTAAGCCTTTCGCCGGGTCCCGCCCTGCTCGAAAAGTCGGAGCTTTACAAGCAGACGGCGAATATGTGGCGCATCACCGACGATTTCTGGGACGAATGGCGGCTCTTGTACAATATGTTCGAGCGCTGCGAAAAGTGGGCGATACATAACGGTGCGGGGCACTGGAGCGACGCGGATATGCTGCCCGTCGGCGCGATAAGGCAGGACTACGGCGCGGAGAACCGCTCGAATTTCACGCCCGACGAGGAACGCACGATGATGACCCTGTGGAGCATTTTCCGTTCGCCGCTCATGATCGGCGGGGAACTGACGAAGCTCGATGAACGGACGCTTGCTCTGCTGACGAATGCGGATATCATCGGCATGAACAAGAACTCCCGCCACGCGCATCAGGTTTGGCGGCGCAAGGACTCGGAGGGCGAGGTCGTGCTTTGGACGGCGGTCTGTGCGGAGGGCGGTCAGTATGCGGCGGTATTCAATCTCGGCGAGAGATCACGAAAGGTCAATATCCCTCTGACGGACATAGAAATTTATCAGCCCGTGAACAGCCGCGAGCTTTGGTCGGGCGAGGAAAGCAAGGCTATCGAAAGCATTACAGCCGAACTTCCCGCACACGGCGCGGCAGCATTTCTGCTGAAATAACTCGATACGTCTGCACTCGGTCATTTTTAGCAAACTTAGCAATTGCTACATTCGCTTAGCAAACTTAGCTGATAATGATACTGTAAATGATAATGAAACTGAAAATGATATTGATAATGATATTGATAATGTTATTGTAAATGATACGATATCCGAAATCTCGGCTCACGCGCACAACAACAACGATAAAATAAACATAAAATATAGGAGCTGTTACAATGAAAGCAAAGCTTACTCTTGACAAAAGCAAAGTTATCTCGCAGATAGACGACCGTCTTTACGGGTCGTTTATCGAGCATCTCGGCAGAGCAGTTTACGGAGGTATCTATCAGCCGGGGCATAAGACCGCCGACGATATGGGCTTCAGGCAGGACGTTATGGAGCTCGTTAAAAAGCTCGGCGTGCCGATAGTGCGCTACCCCGGCGGGAATTTTGTTTCGGGCTACAACTGGGAGGACGGCACGGGTCCGAAGGAGAAACGCCCAAAAAAGCTTGAACTCGCGTGGGGTACCGTCGAGACCAATCAGGTCGGCATCGACGAGTTTCAGGAGTGGGCAAAGCGTGCGGGCACCGATATCATGATGGCTGTCAATCTCGGCACACGCGGCGCGGACGAAGCCCGTCAGCTCGTCGAATACTGCAACCTCGACACCGATACTTATTACGCCAACAAACGCCGCGAGAACGGCTTTGAAAAGCCCTTCGGCATCAAGCTGTGGTGCTTAGGCAACGAGATGGACGGTCCCTGGCAGATATGCCACCTCACCGCCCGGGAGTATGCCCGCAAAGCCTGCGAGACCGCGAAGCTCATGAAGTGGACGGATCCCTCGATAGAGCTTGTCGCCTGCGGCAGCTCTCACAAGAATATGCCCACCTTCGGCGAATGGGAGCGCACCGTTCTCCGCGAGTGCTACGAGCATATCGACTACATCTCGCTGCACAATTACTACGGCAATCCGACCAACGACACGCCCGGCTACCTCGCGCAGGCGGTCAATATGGACGAGTTCATCAAGACCGTCGCGGCTATCTGCGACGAAGTAAAAGCCGAGAAAAAGAGCGACAAGACGATAAATCTCTCGTTCGACGAGTGGAACGTATGGTTCCACAGCAACGAGCAGGACAAGCAGATACCCCGCTGGAGCTACGCACCCCGTCAGCTGGAAGACATTTACAACTTCGAGGACGCGCTTGTTGTCGGAACGCTGCTCATCACGCTCATCAACAACTCCGACCGCGTGAAGATAGCCTGTCTTGCGCAGCTTGTGAATGTCATCGCGCCCATCATGACCGAGGACGAGGGCTGCCGGCTGCAAACGATATTCTATCCGTTCATGCACGCCTCTCTCTACGGCAGAGGAAAGGCGATATGTGCGGCGGTCGAATGCGGCTGCTACGACGGCGGCGGGCTGAAAAACGTCCCCTACGTGACGGCTGCGGCGGTGGAGAACGATGACGGCGGCGTAACGGTATTTGCCGTCAACCGTTCGCTCGAAGAAAGTGCGGAGCTTGACACCGCGGGCTTCGAGGGCTTGAAGCTCGTTTCACACACCGTTCTCGACTGTGACGATATGAAGGCGGTCAATTCGCTTGCCGACCCCGAGCACGTCGTTCCCGCGGAGCTTTCCGTAAACGGGGCGACGGCACTTCCCGCACACTCATGGAACGTGCTGCGATTTAAAAAGTAAAAGTGCAAAGCCGATAAATACCTCAAAGTGAGGGCATATTAAAAGTCTTAGGAAGGGGGTGTGGGGGATAACCCTTCTTCAGAAGGGTTTCCCCACAAAAGCCTACGGCGGCAATAAACAATTCGGAGAAAGAAAGCATAATAAAGCCTTAAATAAAATCGGCAATTTCCTTGTTCTTGAACAAATTTGCCGAATTAGATGTTTGAGCCTTTTTGTCGGCTTATTTATGAATTGCCGATTTTATTTTGAACCGTCAGACTTTCTCTTACCGAGATGTTTCCGACCGTCGTAGGATTCGTGGGGGAAACCCTTCTGAAGAAGGGTTATCCCGGACAGCCTCCGATACAGAAGTTTTACCGGAGGCTGCCCTTTTGCTGCGTAATCACGCGATTATGCAGCTTTTCTCTTTTTGTTGCTTGTGCGTCCGTCATGTGTTACTGAAGCGCACATAACCTTGAATCTGAAATAGATGTCGATCTTCTGCTGTCTGTGACCGCTCGACTTGTCGGGAGCGTGTACTTCTATGCGCTCTATCAGTTCGTGCATCTGCTCGGGCGTGATGTCCGTTAAGTGCTCGTACCTGCCGACGATTTCGACGAAACGGTTGATGTCGCTGTTCTGCTGTTCTTTTTCCTCTACGAACTTGTACAGCTCCGAAACCGTTGATTTAAGCTGTTTCTGCTCGCTCTCGTAGTTCTTGGAAAGAACCTCGAAACGCTCGTCGCTGATCTTCCCCGAAACGTTGTCCTCATAAAGCTTTGCGAACAGCTTGTCAAGCTCGGCTATTCTCTTTTCGGACTTTGATATGGTCTTTTTCGCTGTTTTCACGTCGTTGGAATG
>JAILFF010000011.1 GCA_024697705.1 Ruminococcus sp. | reverse complement strand
TGACCCGCAGACTCATATTGCTATGAGTACAAACATCAAAGTCCCTTGTGTCTGCCTATTCCACCACAGCGGCATATATGTTTTGTAAATCTGACAGATAATATTATATCATATTAACCACGGATTGTCAAGTACATTCAGAAAAAATTTTATTCTTTTGATTTCATTTAAATAATAAATAATTAACAGATCGTCCTAAAGTCCGATAGGTGAAAGCTGCGCCGACCGAAATTTGTAAATTTTCTGTAAAGCTTAAAAAGGTATCGTTTACATTGAAATGTTAATCGTTTTCACGAAACGCGGGGCACTTGCAATAATTTCGGTTTTGTGGTAATATATTTTAAACGGGGAACTACCCGAAGAATTTTGACAGTTTTGCCGTACTCACTTAAAGTGCGGATGTTCGTTATATCGTTGATTTATTACAGAAAGGCGGAAATACTATGAGCGTAAAAGTTATTAACGGTCAGTCGATCCCCAATATGCCCTGGCAGGATAAGCCCGAGGGCTGTAACAACGTCGTATGGAGATACAGCGCCAATCCGGTTATCCCCAGAGACCTTATCCCTTGCTCGAACTCGATATTCAACAGCGCGGTCGTACCTTTCGAGGGCAAATTTGCGGGCGTGTTCAGATGCGACGACAAATCGAGGAACATGGAGCTTCATGCGGGCTTTTCCGACGACGGCATAAACTGGAAGCTCGATCCCGAGAGAATACATTTCGTGCAGGCGGACAAGTCTACCGAAGAAGTCAATCAGTGGGGCTACGGCTACGACCCGAGAGTTTGCTTCATTGAGGACAGATATTGGGTGACATGGTGCAACGCCTACGGCTGGAAACCGACCATCGGCGTCGGCTATACGTTTGATTTCAAGACATTCTATCAGTGCGAGAACGCTTTTCTGCCTTTCAACAGAAACGGCGTATTGTTCCCCCGCAAGATAAATGACAAGTATCTGATGTTCTCGCGTCCTTCCGACAGCGGTCATACTCCGTTCGGCGATATGTACATTTCGCAGTCGCCCGATATGAAATACTGGGGCGAGCATCGTCACGTTATGGGACCCCTCAAGCCATGGGAGTCCAAAAAGATCGGCGCAGGTCCTATCCCGATAGAGACTTCCGAAGGCTGGCTCTGTTTCTATCACGGTGTGCTTGAAAGCTGCAACGGCTTTGTTTACAGCTTCTCCGCCTGCATACTCGACGCAGAAGAGCCCTGGAAGGTCAAGTACAGATGCGCCGAATACCTCATAAGCCCGCAGGAGATATACGAATGTGTGGGCGACGTTCCGAACGTGACCTTCCCATGCGCGACTCTCTGCGATCAGGATACGGGCAGGATAGCCATTTATTACGGCTGCGCAGACACGGTTGTGGGACTGGCGTTCACGACGGTTGACGATGTGGTAGAGTACGTCAAGGCTCATTCGTCGGTTTGATATAAGATAATAAAAGATATTATAAACATCAAGGCGGGGGAGAAGCGCTTTTTGCAAATCTAAATCGCAAAGTATATAATTATGACGGGGTAAAAGCACGGACGAGCAAAGCGCGTTTCTATACAATAATCGTATGATAGTTACGGGCGCGGTGAAAACAATTGCCGCGCCCGTAATTATTATATTCAACAAAAAAGCGTTCCCGAAATGCTTCGGAAACGCTCATGTTATTATTTGCTGTTTTTTCCAATAACAAACGCGACAGCCAGAAGTATCGCCGCGATGGAGGCAAGTCCTGCGGACGCACCCGTGATCGGCAATCCGTCGTCGGAAGCATTGGGAAGAGCCTGCATATTGTTGTCGTTCGCCCCGACAGAAGACGAGCTGTCCGAATCGGCGGAGCCGTTAGTCTGATCGGCAGACTTTTTCAGCTTCGGAAGAAGCGGCTCATTCATTCCGACGCTGCTGTCTTCTTTGGCGGAAGAGTCATCGGAGATCTTTGTTATAATAACGTCAATGTCGGTTTCTGTTTCGTCATTCACCGCCGTTACCGTGATAGACCGACATTTTGAGAGATCGGTCGTTTCGGCGAAATCCCAGCCTTCGGGCAAAACGATCTGATCGGTGGATTCAACGTATTCGGGAATCTCGATCGACCACACGGCAGACGCAGCCTGAACAGTCAAAGAAGATAATCCGGTACATACCGCAACGATCATCATCAGCATTACAGCGACAAATCTTTTGAATTTCATGAAAGACCGCCCCCTTTCAGGTTATTTCAGCCGAAAATGTTCGTATCCAAAGATACAATTATACCTTTCCAATTTATATTATACTACGTTTTTATCACATTGTCAACACATTTATTCAAGTTTGTAGAAAATTACAAAATCACAGGCGATATTTGGATACATTGTATACTTCTCGGAAATGGAAGTATCTGTATCAACCGGCTTGCAGACAGCTGTTGATACACAATATATAATAGCAGCAGGGGAGAGCGGCGATCGGACATTCTTATTATATATAAGTATTTTCTTATATAAGACTGTTTCGGTTCACGGTATCCGAATGTTATCCGTAAATATATTCGGTGAGTAATTCTGCATAATAATGTAAAATTCCGAGTTGCGGGAATGATGACTGAATCTATTAAAATAGTGAAAAATATAAGAATACGTAATCGGACGGCGGAAGTATAATACTCTTTGATGAATTTGCTGTGAACGTAAAGCGAACTTGTTTATATTGGAAAACAAGCTCAAAAATATTTACATCTAATAATACTCTTTGTTTACTAAAAGCCGTTGACAATTGTAAAAAAAAACTGTATAATAAACTCATGAAAAACGTTTTCAAGACGATAATTTCCCGTGTCGTACCGAATTCGCTTTACGGCACGGAGAACACGGTCGTGAGTTTCGCGGGATAATTCGGTTCTGCGAAGGATGACCAAATTTTTAGAGAGGGGTAATTCCTATGAAGAAGAACAACCAGCGCAGAGTTTTGTCCGGACTTTCGGCTGCGGCGCTTGCCGTAACTGTTATGGGCGCTCTGCCGAACGCAGACATCGAGGCTTCCGCTCTTTCGGGACAGAATGCTCAGGGCATCGTTTCCAAAATGACTATCGGCTGGAACCTCGGCAACACGCTTGATTCCTACGACGGCAGACTGGGCATCAATGACAGCCCTTCAAAGTTTGCTACGAGCTGGGGACAGCCTGAGCCGAACGCTCAGCAGTTCCAGGCTGTTAAGGACGCAGGCTTCAACACCGTTCGTATCCCTGTGACCTGGTATCAGCATCTCGAGAAGAGAGGCGACAAGTACCACATCAACGACGAATGGATGTCTTATGTAAAGAAGACCGTTGACTACGCTTACAGCCGCGATATGTTCATTATCCTGAACGTTCATCACGAAGAGGGCTGGATTAACGTAGATAAGTTTACCGATTCTACCAAGGCTGAAGCTAAGGTAAGACTGCAAAGCATCTGGTCCGAGCTTGCTGAGGAATTCAAGGACTACGATCAGCACCTCATTTTTGAAGGCATGAACGAGCCTCGTCAGCTGAACAATCCTGCTGTACAGCAGTGGGGCGACGGCTCCGGCGACGGCGGCTATACCTGGCAGTACATTAACGAGCTGAATGCAACATTCGTAAATACTGTCCGCAGCCAGGGCTCGAACGCTAACAAGGAGCGTCTGCTGATGCTGCCCGGCTACTGCGCTTCGAGCAGCTATGATGCTATCAATAATATTGCTATCCCTTCAAATGCAGGCAACGTGGCGCTTTCCGTTCATGCTTACGCTCCGTATTACTTTACTATGGCTACCGATTCTAAGGCAAACCATAACTTCCCCGGATCGTCAGGTTGGGGTGAGGATTACGAGGGTGCTCTTTCCAGTATGTTCGATTATTTCGGTCAGCTCCAGCAGCAGAAGGGCGCACCGATCATCATCGGCGAGTTCTCCTCCTCCGACTTTAACAACACCGAAGACCGTATCCGCTGGGCACAGTCCTATCTGGGCAAGGCTAAGAGCAAGGGTATCCCCTGCGTTCTGTGGGATAACAATGTTATCGGCGTAGCAAACGGCGAGGCTCACGGCTATCTGCACCGTCAGGACTGCACTTGGTATCCCGAGTCCGAAAAGGTCGTTAAGGCTATGATGGAAGTTTACGGCATCAGCTCCTCAATGAGCGGATATGTTCCGCCCGCTCCGTTCAGCTGGTCTGATATGAACAGCAAGGTAGGTTCCAACTGGGTTAAGCTTTACAGAAGCGAGAACGGCGAGGAGCTTGAAGAGTGGAAAAACATTCCCGTAACCGGCTGGCAGAACTATGCAAATAAGAATTATGACTTCGTTCTGTTCTATTCTGCCGATAAAGAGCCCGAGCTTGACCTTATGGAGTATCATAGCGAAGATAATATGTCCTGGAACCGCATCGCTTCCAGCGATACATCCGACACTCTTTATATGAAGACATTTACCTATGACGATTTAGTTGCCGGAATTGCCGCTACCGGCAGGTCGGTATCCGACATGACCGATCTCTTCATCAGCGCAACCGCATCCAGCCTGACTGCTTACGGTCTGTACGCTGTTCCGAAGCAGACAGTCGTTATTGAACGTGTGAATCCGAGCGTTTCCGCTACTCCCGGCACAAACTCCATCTCTGTAAAATGGAACGCTATTGATGGTGCTGAGGGCTATCAGGTATGCTACAACAAGAACGGCTCATGGTCTGTTGCCGGCGAGGTTTCCGCAAACAGCACTTCCTACACCATCAATAATCTTTCCGAGTCTACTAAGTATCAGGTAGCGGTTCTTTCTAAGTTCAGCGGTTCTTACTACACCGACTACTCCAAGGCTGTTTCCGTAACCACTCTCGCCACCGGTTCTACCACCGGTAAGTACCCCGTTATTACTTCCAAGGAAGTATCGGGCAAGCAGTTCAGACTGAAGTGGAGTGCTGTTGACAATGCTACCGCTTATGGTATAGCCTGCTATCAGCATGGCAAGTGGAGAGTAAAGGCTCAGGTTAGTGGCAATGTTACTACTTACACTTCGCCTAAGGGCATTACTCATGGTTCTTACACCGTAGTTGTATGCGCCAAGGTGAACGGCTCCTGGGATACTTCCGAGCTCAACAACAGAAAGTTCGTTATTACTATCTGATGATCTGACTGTCTGACGATAGAATTAGTTTCCAAAATACGAATTGTACATAATTTTTGCGGCAGAGGATATTGTCTTCTGCCGCGTTTTTTTGCGGGGGCAAAGAGAACGCCGATTTATTCCGAAAAATCGGCAAGAAGAAAAATCACTTGAATAATTAATGTCTTTGTGAAATAATGTCCATTGACTTGATCGGCTGTATATGATATAATTATATGATAATAATCGAAAGGTGAGCGGAACATATGATTTATTTTGATAATGCCGCGACGACAAAGCCGCTCGACAGCGCCGTAAAAGCTGCCGTGGACGCTATGTCGGCGGAGGGCTTCGGGAATCCTTCCTCGCTGCACGGACTGGGGCTGTCGGCTTCGCAGAAGGTCTCGGCGGCGAGAAAAGTTATTGCGGGGTCGATAGGAGCATCTCCCGAAGAGATCTATTTCACATCGGGCGCGACCGAAGCCGACAATACCGCCGTGATCGGCGCCGCTATGTCGAACGGCAAACGCAGGCGGCAGATCGTTACGACCTCGGTAGAACACCCCGCAGTCGCCGAACCGATACGCCGTCTTGAAGCGCAGGGCTTCGAGGTCGTGAGGGTAAGCCCGCGTGAGGGCGGGTATTTCGCCGACGATATCGTTAACGCGGTCAGTAAAGAAACCTGCCTTGTCAGCTGCATGGCGGTCAATAACGAAACGGGAAGCGTGCTGCCGATAGAAGAGGCTTTCCGTCGGATAAAAAAGCAGTATCCCGATACGCTGACCCATTGCGACGCCGTTCAATGCTACATGAAGCTGCCTGTCAAGGTGAAAAGCTTGAACGCTGATATGATCTCTTTGAGCGGGCACAAAGTCCATGCTCCGAAAGGGATAGGAGCTCTGTACATACGTAAGGGCGTGCATATTGCGTCGCTCATTTCGGGCGGAGGGCAGGAAAGAGGTTTTCGCTCCGGAACCGAATCCGTTCCGCTGATAGCTGCGTTCGGCGCGGCGGTCGGTGAACTTTGCGGCAGTCTCGACGAGCGTTTCGCTTATGTTTCGGAGCTCTCGGCGCTGCTGCGGAGCCGCGTTTCCGCGCTTGGCATAGCTGTAAATTCCCCTGCGGACGGTTCGCCTTATGTGAACAGCATCGCCGTTCCGGGTCTGCGCTCGGAGGTGCTGCTGCATTTCCTTGAACAGAAGGAGATATACGTTTCGAGCGGTTCAGCCTGCTCAAAGGGAAAGAAAAGCTCGGTATTATCGGAGTTTGGCGTACCTGACAAGCTCGCGGACTTTACAATCAGAGTGAGCTTCTGCGCGGAAAATACCGCCGACGAGATCGAAGCACTGATCGCCGCGCTGAAAGAAGCACAGGACACGCTCCAAAAAGTCAGGTGAACAGGTGTTTTATACCTTATTATATATAGGGGCAGATTTCAGCATTTTTCGGGAAAGGAAATGTTAAATAATGAGAGAAATAATTCTTTGCAAATTCGGAGAGATCGCGCTTAAAGGTCTTAATAAGTCGAATTTTGAAAGCGTGCTGGTGAAAAATGTCAGACGCAGGCTGAAACGTATCGGCGAGTTCGACCTTCGCCGTGCGCAGTCAACGCTGTACG